>CAZFKW010000128.1:682-4785 GCA_964519795.1 uncultured Ramlibacter sp.
GACGGCACATTCTGCGCGGGAGGAGACATCAGCGAGTACCCCGATTTCCGCTTTGACGAAGCCAGCCTGGCAGCCTTTCACGAAGATGATGTCTGGGGCGGCCTCAAGGCCATGCTCAAGTGCGACGTGCCCATCGTTGCGCAGATTGAAGGCGCCTGCATGGGCGCCGGGCTTGAGATTGCGAGTTGCTGCGACATCCGCGTTGCAGGTGAGAGCGCGCGCTTCGGTGCGCCAATCGCCCGCCTCGGCTTCCCCATGGCGCCGCGCGAGGCGCAACTGGTCCTGGATGCCATCGGCGACGTGGCCGTTCGCGAGATGCTGATGGAAGCTGCCGTCCTTGGCGCTGCCGAGATGAAGCTGCGCGGCTTCCTCACGCGCGTGGTGCCGGATGCGGGCGTGCCAGCCATGGCGCTGGCCGCTGCGCAACGCGTGGCATCGCTTGCACCCGTTGCGGCGAGAATGAACAAGAAGACCCTGCGCGCCATCAAGGCCTACCCGGCCAGCGCCGCCGCCAAGCTGGCTGCGACCGCCTACCGCTATGCCGACAGCGGCGAACACCGCGAGGGCATCACTGCCTTCCTCGAAAAACGTAAACCGGCCTTTTGACCAGGGCCGCCATCCATGAGCAACCAGAACCTTTTTGCAGCCCTGCGTGCTGCCTTCCCCGCGCGGCTTGACGACACAGCCATCGAGACCGACAACGGCCTTCACTATTCCTGGCGCGACCTTGACCGCGCTACGGCCATGATGGCCAACCTGCTTGCCGGGCTCAAGCTGCCCAGGGGAGCACGTGTGGCAGTGCAGGTGGAAAAATCTGTCGAAGCCGCGATGCTGTACCTGGCCACGCTGCGCGCGGGTTACGTCTTCCTGCCACTGAACACGGCCTACCAGAGTGCGGAGATCGAATACTTCCTCAGCAATGCCGAGCCGTCCGTCGTGGTCTGCAGCACGAAGAACCTGCCGTGGATCAGCGGGATTGCGAAGAAGGCCGGGACGACGCATGTTTTCACCCTGGACGAAGACCGTACCGGCAGCCTGCTGGAGCAGGCCGCGCGCAAGAGCGACAAACACCGGGTGGCGCACAAGGAGGCGGACGACCTGGCTGCCATCCTGTACACGAGCGGGACCACCGGCCGCAGCAAGGGCGCCATGCTCACCCACGGCAACATGCTGAGCAATGCGCAGGTGCTCAAGGATTACTGGGGCTGGGTGCCGGGCGATGTGCTGATCCACGCCTTGCCGATCTTCCATGTGCATGGCCTGTTCGTTGCGCTGCACGGCGCGCTCCTCAATGGCAGCAAGATGATCTGGCTGGCCAGGTTCGACCCGGCCCTCGTGGTGCAAAAGCTGCCAGTGGCGACAGTCTTCATGGGTGTACCCACGCTGTATGTGCGCATGCTGCAGGAGCCGGGTCTCACGCGGGAAGCCGCGGCCGGCATGCGGCTGTTCATCGCAGGTTCGGCGCCGCTGCTGATTGAAACCTTCAATGAATGGAAAGACCGCACGGGCCACACCATCCTGGAGCGTTACGGCATGAGCGAGACCGTGATGCTCACCTCCAACCCTTATGAAGAAGTGCAGGGAGAGCGGCGCGGCGGAACAGTCGGCTTCCCTCTCCCGGGCGTGAGCCTGCGGGTGCGCAACGAGCAGGGAGAGCCTTGCACCACGGACGAGATCGGCGGCATCGAGGTGCGCGGCCCCAATGTGTTCAGTGGTTACTGGCGCATGCCCGAGAAGACGAAGGAAGAGTTCACCGCCGACGGTTACTTCAAGACGGGCGACGTCGGCAAGATCGACGGGCGCGGCTACGTCACCATCGTCGGGCGCAGCAAGGACCTCATCATCAGTGGCGGCTACAACGTCTACCCGGCCGAGATCGAGGGCTACATCAACGAGATGGACGGCGTGGCTGAAAGCGCCCTGGTCGGCGTGCCGCACCCGGACTTTGGCGAGGTGGGCATTGCGGTGGTCATCTCAAAGCCGGGCGCGAAGCTCGATGGCGACGAAATCATCGCCGCGCTGAAGTCGCAACTGGCCAACTTCAAGATTCCCAAGCGTTGCTTTGTCGTGGCGGAGTTGCCGCGCAACACCATGGGCAAGGTCCAGAAGAATGTCCTCAGGGAGCAGTACAAGTCGCTGTTTGCATGATGCAGCCAGCTTGGCTGATTGCACGCGCCGCCAACAGGAAATCAGGCAAGGGCCAGTGCGACGCCGCCGCCCAGCCGTTCGCTGACGCAAGCCTTCACGTTTCCCGGTGCTTCTTCGAGGATCGCCGGCCACAGCGCCTGCGCTGCGCGTACTGTTTCGCGGCAATGCCGCAGGAGAGCGGCTGGCCTCAGCAGTCCGGCGCTCGCAATCAGCGCGCCCATGTCCTCCCAGCTGAAGATGCGCAGCCGCTTGTCGATTTCGCGGTTGATGGCATAAGTCTCCGGCGCCAGACCCTCAAAGAAGGCGCTCATGCACACCGGATCGTAAAGCGGTGCCAGTTGCGGTTCGCGCCCGTGCGGATAGATCAGCGCCCAGTTTTTCAGGTGCGCATCGGTGTTGCCCATCAGGATGAAGGCGACAAAGCGAGCCAGGAACTCGCGCGCGTCCTGCGCCGGTTGTGTGGACAGGGTATTGAGCAAGGCCAGCATGCGGGCATAGTCCTGCTGGATGCCCTTGCCATACTTGAATCGGGGCGGGTAGCCCAGGGCCTGCGCGAACTCTTCCATGTGCACGCGGCGCCCGTCCTTGCGGTCGAATCGCTTGACGGCCAGGATGTGCTCAAAGGGGATGTGCTCAGGGAGGTCTGCGTCGGTCCTGCCGATGACTTTAGCCTCGGCGCAGTCCAGCCCCAGCGCCTGGCACAGGCGGTAGCCGGTGTATTCGTTGGCGACCAGGTCCGGGTGCGCCAGGGACGGCAGCTTCAGGATGTACTCGCCGGCGGCGCCGTGTCGCTTTACCACGTAGCGGCGCCCCTCCTGGATGGCGGAGAACTTGGTCACCACGCCGGGCAGGGCGGCCGCGTCTTCCACGGGTTCTTCCACAAAGCCCGGTTCCAGTACATCGAGGCCGAGCGCCGTATGCCAGTGCCGGACGGTGTCCGGAATCTCCTTGTCGCGCGTAGTCGTCTCCACTTCCATTGCGCCCATGAGATCGTGGCCGGCGGCGGCGAGCAGCTCGAATTCATCCTCGGGTGTACACCCCCGTTTCCGCGCGAGACGTTCGCGGTTGTGGCCCTCGGGAAGCAGGTTCTGGAAGTAGGCGGGCCAATGGCCGTCGCTCCTCACCAGCCGCTCATCGCGGGCGCCGCGCAGGCTCAGCGAAACGGTGGGGCGATTGGCATCTTCGATATACGGTTCGTCGAACGACACGCGCATGATGTCGCCGTACTGCGAGAGGTAGCCCACCGGCTGCTTCCTGCCATCAGGCATGTGCAGAAGCAAACGCAGATACCGGATGGATGTGCTCACGGGAGGCCTTGCTTCGCCTTGGCAGGTGGCGCCAGTTCGATCAGGTCAACGACGGACTTCGGTGCGCTCACGCCGGACGGCTGGGAAACCAGCTTGCCGCCGGACTGAACGAAGCGCTCGACATCCGGCCGGAGTTCCCGGGGCACGAGCATGAGGTCCATGCCCATGGCGCGTGCAAGTTCCTGGATGGTCGAGAGGCGGGGGTCAAAGCCAGCCTCGATTCTGCCCACGGTCATGCGGTTCACCCCGGAGCGCAAGGCCAGTTGTGCCTGAGTCAGTCCCGAGGCTTTACGCGCTCTCGCAAGCTCGTTCACAATGCTATTTAAGGTTGGCATATGGTGCTCCAATGCAGGTTTATTATAGCTTTTTTTAGTTGAATGACGACGAAAAAGATTATTTAAACGATCATTTATTATAAAAAGCTAATCTTGATTATCAATCGTCCCATGGATGACGCACGAACCCGGGCGCTACCGTGTGAAACACATGCAGTGCTAAGCTGCCATCCCTCCTACACAACCAGAGCGAGATACACCATGCCAGGACTCCTGCCCCACGTCGACCCTGACGGCCTGCTTGAATTTTCAGTGGTCTATACAGACCGTGCCCTGAACCACATGTCCAGGAGCTTCCAGGGCGTGATGAAGG
>CAZFKW010000128.1:4796-8665 GCA_964519795.1 uncultured Ramlibacter sp.
CGCGCATTCCGCCGTGCTGGTGCCCGGCAGCGGAACCTTCGGCATGGAGTCCGTCGCGAGGCAGTTTGCCGGCGGCAAGGACGTGCTGGTCATCCGCAATGGCTGGTTCAGCTACCGCTGGACGCAGATATTCGACATGGGCGGCATTCCGGCGTCTTCCACGGTGCTCAAGGCACGCCGCACCGGTACGGGCCCGAAGGCCCCCTGGGCGCCGGCTCCCATCGCTGAAGTCCAGGCCACGATCCGCGAGAAGAAGCCCCCCATGTTGAAACAGCTGCCGGGATGATCCTGCCGGACGACTACCTGCGTGCCGTCTCCGACGCCGTGCATGAAACGGGTGGCCTGTTCGTGCTGGACTGCATTGCCTCCGGCGCAATGTGGGTGGACATGAAGGCTACCGGCGTGGATGTGCTCATTTCGGCGCCGCAGAAGGGCTGGAGCAGTTCACCCTGCTGCGCCATGGTCATGCTCAGCGAGCGGGCCCGCAAGGCCATTGATGGCACGATGAGTTCCAGCTTTGCCTGTGACCTGAAAAAGTGGCTGCAGATCATGGAAACCTACGAGGGCGGCGGCCATGCCTACCATGCCACCATGCCCACCGATGCGCTGACCCGCCTGCGCGAGGTCATGAAAGAAACGCAGGCACTCGGCTTTGCCAGGATGCGTGCGGCGCAGGAAGACCTGGGCCGCAAGGTGCGCGCGCTGTTTGAAAGCCGGGGCCTGGCCAGTGTGGCTGCGGAAGGCTTCAAGGCGCCGGGCGTGGTGGTCAGCTATACGGACGATGCAGAAGTGCAGTCCAGCCGCAAGTTCCTGGCCGAAGGCCTGCAGACAGCCGCCGGCGTGCCCCTGCAGTGCGACGAGGGCGCTGACTTCATGACTTTCCGCGTGGGCCTGTTTGGCCTGGAGAAGTGGCAGAACGTGGACCGCACTGTGGCCCAGCTGGCTGGCGCGCTGGACCGCATCGGCCTTGGCGCACCAGCGGCAAAGCCGGTGGTGCAACCCGCAAAGGTGTAACCGCTGCGCTCTGCCGCGTCATGCCGGTTACTTGATCATCAGTACCGGTATGGTGGAATCTGCCAGCACACGCTGGGCCACGGAGCCCATGACGGCGGTCCCGATCAGGCCGCGGCCGTGCGTGCCCATGGCAATCATGTCAACGCCGTCCTGTTTGGCGGCATTGAGGATTTCCTCGGCCGGGGTCCCGACCACCCAGCGTGCGGTGTGGCTGATGCCGGCTTCCTTGAGCGTGCGCTCGATCGGCTCCAGCACCTTCAGGCTTTCGTCCTTGTAGTAGTCCTGCACTACTTCCATGCCCACCGTGCTGCGCACGCGCGGCGGCAACGCGGGCTGGACGTGCAGGGCGATGATCTCGTCAGCGGCATGCTTGCCCATCAGCCAGGTCAGGGCCTTGGTGGTGTAGTCGCTGCCATCAGCTGCGAGTAGAACTTTCATGAGTGATCTCCTTGTGGTTTGCCCAAGCATAATTCATGGGCGCATGCCCTTGCGGGATTGCCCGGAAATTTCAGCGCAACACAAGCACGGGCACGGTCGAGTGCGTCAGCACATGCTGCGTCTCGCTGCCCAGCAGCAGCCGCTTGATGCCCTTGCGCCCATGCGACGCCATGACGATCAGGTCGCACTTCTGCTTCTTCGCAGTGGAGATGATGCTTTCAGCCACAAGGTCCGAGCGGGCGATGACGGCCTTGGCCTTGACGCCTTTTTTCTTTGCAGCCTCCACCACGGCCTGTGCGACAGCCTGGCCATCGTCGCTCCATTGTTTCTCGATGCGCGCCACCTCGGAAGGGGAGATGGACATCCCGCCCTCGAAATAGCTCATCGGGTAGCGTGCAACCACCTTCATGGCGACCAGTTCCGCGCCCGTCAGGGCGGCAAGGCTGATGGCGTTGTTGACGGCCTTTTTCGACAGGGTTGAACCGTCGGTGGCAACGAGGATGCGGTCGTACATGTGAATCTCCTGTTAGTGGGTTGTCCAAGCTTAGGGTTGCATGGTTCCGCAGCAGTTGATCCAGGTCAAGCGCGGGGAGGGTGGGCGGCGATAGCCTTGCGACATGACCATTGCCGCCCGTCTGCCTGTTCCCGACGATGCCGCCCCGCGGACCGGGCAAGCCACCCAGGCCGCGCCACGCCCTGATGCCGCCGGTGCAGTGCTGGACGACCGCGACGAGTGGGAAACCTTCAGCCTGCCGCGTGGAGATGCCTGGGAGTCACATGTGGGGGTCGAAGGCATGCATTGCGCCGCGTGCTCGCTGACGGTCGAACAGGCGCTCAAATCGGTTCCCGGTGTGCAGGAGGTGTCGGTCAATGCTGCCAGCCACATGGCGCGCGTCGTGTGGGAGCCGCAGCGCACGCTGCCGTCAGAGTGGTTTGCAGCGCTGGCGCGCGCAGGTTACCGTGCCGTGCCGGCCACGGAAGCCGGCCAGGCGAAGGAGCGCGCCGCCCAGGCGCGCCTGATGCTGTGGCGCTGGCTGGTGGCAGGTTTTTGCATGATGCAGGTCATGATGTATGCCGTGCCCGCCTATGTGGCCGGTCCCGGCGAGATGACGGATGACATCACCCAGCTGATGCGCTGGGCGTCGTGGGTCCTGACCTTGCCGGTGATGCTGTTTTGCTGCCAGCCCTTCTGGGCCAGCGCCTGGCGCGACCTCAGGCACCGGGCCATCGGCATGGACGTGCCGGTGGCACTGGGCCTGGTGATCGCCTTTGTGGCCAGCTCGGCTGCCACTTTCAGTGGCAACGCCACCGGCGAGGTCTGGTTTGATTCGATCACGATGTTCGTGTTCTTCCTGCTCAGCGGACGCATGCTCGAGCAGCGCCTGCAGGGCCGCACGGCCGGCTCGCTGGAGGCCTTGTCCCGCCGCCTGCCTGACAGCGTGGAACGGCGCGGCGCCGACGGCAGCTTTGCGCGCATCGCGGTACGGCGGCTCGTGCAGGGCGATGTCGTGCGTGTTTCGGCCGGTGAGGCATTTCCTGCGGACGGCGAGATCATCGAAGGCCTCACGCAGGTTGACGAGGCGCTGCTGACCGGCGAATCCATGCCCCTGCACCGGGGGCCGGGACAGGCGGTCCTGGCCGGCAGCTTCAACTTGTCCGGCACCGTGTTGGCCCGCGTGGCGTGCGTTGGTGCGCAGACCCGCTACGCCGGGATCGTCGCACTGATGCAAAGCGCGTCGGCAGACAAACCCGACCTGGCCAGGCTGGCGGACCGGATTGCCGGGCCGTTCCTGCTGGGTGTGCTTGCGGCCAGTGCCGCCGCTGCCGCCTGGTGGTGGCCTGCAGGCCACGCCCATGCCATTGGCGTCGCCATTGCGGTGCTCATCGTGACCTGCCCGTGCGCGTTGTCCCTGGCCACACCAGCTGCCACTCTGGCGGCTGCCGGGGCGCTGGCGCGGCGCGGCGTGCTGGTGCGCAGGTTGCAGGCGCTGGAATCAGCCACCCTGGTCGATACCGTGGTGTTTGACAAGACCGGCACACTCACCCATGACCGCATGTCGGTGGGCGCCATCCACACCAGGTCCGGCATCAGCACCATGGAAGCATTGCAGCTTGGCGCGGCCCTTGCGGAGCACTCATTGCATCCGGCGTCGCGGGCCATTACCGCAGCGGCAAGCGCTGGCGCTGCGGCAAGCGGTGTCCGGGGCCGGGTCACGGACATAGCCGAGTTTGCCGGGCAGGGGGTTTCAGCCTGCAGGTCCACCGCAGCGGGCCCTGAGCAGATCAGGCTTGGCTCGGCGGCATGGTGCGGTGCGCCGACAGTGCAACGGCCGGCCGATACCCTGCAGGTCCACCTGTCAGACGGGCAGGGCTGGCTTGCCAGCTTCGACCTGGACGAAGTCGTGCGCGACGATGCG
>CAZFKW010000128.1:8675-9965 GCA_964519795.1 uncultured Ramlibacter sp.
CCTGCGCGTGCAGCTGCTCTCGGGCGACCAGATGCGGGCGGTCGGCCGGCTCGCCGCGCGGCTGGGCATCGACGAGGCGCTCGGCGGCCGCACGCCGGAAGACAAGCTCGCGCATGTGCGGTCGTTGCAGGCGTCGGGCCATCGCGTCGCCATGGTCGGGGACGGCATCAACGACGCGCCGGTCCTGGCGCTGGCCGATGTGTCCATGAGTTTCGCGCAGGCCGCGCCCATCAGCCGGGCCCGGGCCGACTTCATCTTCCTGGGCAATGGACTTGCGCCCATGGTGACCGTGCTCCACCAGGCCCGGCGCACACGTGCGATCGTGCGGCAGAACCTGGCCTGGGCGGCCGGCTACAACGCCGTCTGCGTACCGCTGGCCATTGGCGGCTACATGCCGCCCTGGCTGGCGGGGCTGGGCATGGCGGCCAGCTCGCTGCTCGTCATCCTCAACGCGGCGCGCCTGGCGCGCCTTCCCCAGTTGCCTCAGGACTGAATTCCATGGACATCCTCTTTCTCCTCGTGCCCCTGTCTGTCACGCTCGCGCTGTTCATTCTTGCCGCGCTTTGCTGGGCCGTGTGGCGTGGACAGTTCGACGGCATAGACGCCGAGGGCGAACGCATCATCCAAAACAACCCCGATTGACTTGTGTCAAGGCGCTGGCGGGTTCTCCCGGAGAAACTCACCGCGATACGTAAAAAAAGGTGCCCCGATGATTCTTGAAAATGCTCAGGCAGCCGACTACAGCGACACCGCTGTGCGGCAGTTCTCCGTCATGGCCGTGGTGTGGGGGGTGGTCGGAATGCTGGTGGGGGTGATCATCGCCGCCCAGCTGACCTGGCCTGAACTCAACTTCGGCATTCCCTGGCTCAGCTATGGCCGCCTCCGGCCGCTGCACACCAATGCGGTGATCTTCGCATTTGGCGGCTGCACGCTGTTTGCCACCAGCTACTACGTGGTCCAGCGCACCTGCCAGGTGTCGCTGTTCATGCCGAAGCTGGCAGCCTTCACCTTCTGGGGCTGGCAGCTTGTGATCCTGGCCGCGGCCATCAGCCTGCCGCTCGGATACACCAGCGGCAAGGAATATGCCGAGCTTGAATGGCCCATCGACATCCTGATCGCCCTGGTCTGGGTCTCGTATGCCGTCGTATTCTTCGGCACCATCGGCACCCGCAAGGTCAAGCACATCTACGTGGCCAACTGGTTCTTCGGGGCCTTCATCCTCACGGTGGCCGTGCTCCACCTGGTCAACAGCGCGGCGATCCCGGCCGGCTTCATGAAGAGCTACTCGGC
>CAZFKW010000129.1:0-7177 GCA_964519795.1 uncultured Ramlibacter sp.
ATGCAACCGCAGCTGGCCCGTGCGCCGGCGGCGGCGCCGGCAACGGCGGCCGTCGCGCCGCCTTCTCCCCAGGTGGGCCTGCCGGTGAATGTGGCCGGAACCCGGCAAGTCATGATTCGCGACCCGCGGCTGGACGAGCTGCTGTCGGCGCACAGGCAGTTCGGCGGTACCTCCGCACTGCAAATGCCGGCCGGTTTCCTGCGCAACGCCACATTTGAAGGGCCTGCCCGCCCGGACGCAGCACGATGACCCCCAGGTCTTTCCGTCGCAAGCTGCTTGTCCTTGGGGCGTGCGTGATGCTGGGCGCCCCGGCAGGCTTCGCGCAGGCGCAGAGCGCTACGTCGGCGGCGCCCGCTTCGACGGCAGGCGTGCCGGCCCAGCGGAGCATCGGCGACTGGCTGCTGCGGATGCATGAGGCTTCGCGCAGGCGTGCATATGTTGGAACCTTTGTGGTGTCGTCCTCCACAGGAAGCATGTCCAGTGCGCGCATCTGGCATGTCTGCGACGGCGAACAGCAGATGGAGCGCGTCGAGTCGCTGACCGGCGCGCCGCGCAGTACATTCCGGCGCAACGACGAGGTTGTGACGTTCCTTCCCGAAAGCAGGATCGCGCGTACTGAAAAGCGCGAATCACTTGGCCTGTTTCCCAACCTGCTCAAGTCCAGCGACTCTTCGATTGCGGAGTTCTACAGTGCGCAGCAGACCGGCAGCGAACGGGTGGCGGGCTTTGACGCTGACGTGGTGCAGGTCCAGCCCAGGGATGGACTTCGTTTTGGCTACCGCATATGGAGTGAGAAAAAAACCGGCCTGGTCATCAAGCTGCAGACCCTGGATACCGACGGGCGGGTGTTGGAGCAGGCAGCCTTCTCCGAGCTGCAACTCGATGCGCCGGTGCGTATGGACAAGCTGGCGCGCATGATGGCCGACACGCAGGGATACAAGGTCGAAAAGCCCGAGCTGGTCAAGACCACAGCCCTGGCCGAAGGCTGGGAGCTGCGCAGCGCAATTGCGGGCTTCAAGCCCATGAGCTGCTACAAGCGTCCTCCCGCTTCAGGTGCGGCAGAGAGCACCATGCAGTGGATATTTTCCGACGGTCTCGCTTCGGTGTCGCTTTTTGTCGAGGTGCTGGACCGCCAGCGCCATTTGCACGAGGTTATGTTGTCTTCCGGCGCGACCCAGACCTTGACGCGGCGGCTTGGCGACAAGTCGGGGGAGTGGTGGTTGACGGTGGTGGGCGAGGTGCCACCCCAGACACTCAGGGCATTTGCGCAAAGCCTTGAGCGCAGGAAATAAGGCCCTACATACAAGTGGCTCGCAAGCCTGCGGAATTGTTTCCGCCCGGTCAAGCGTTGAACCAAATGTCTGGTTCCGCCTCAATAGCGTATTCATCTCTGTCAATGAAAGGTCGACGATGCTCCAGATCGATTTCAAGAAAGTTCGCTCCCTGGCCCTTTCGGGCGCGCTCGCGGCAAGTGCCGCAGTGGCATTGGTGCCTGCGCAGCCCGTTATGGCCCAGTCAGCGCCGTCCGTTCGGGGCTTGCCTGATTTCACGGACCTCGTCGAAGCGGTGGGTCCGTCGGTGGTGAACATCCGTACGCTGGAAAAATCCAGGCCTGGCGCCGGCGTTCCTGGCGGCAGCGGCATGGATGAAGAGATGCAGGAGTTTTTCCGCCGCTTCTTTGGCCAGCCCATCCCTGGTGTGCCACGGCAGGCTCCCCGGCCCAACCGGCCACAGCAACAGGATGAGGAGCCGCGGCCACGTGGCGTGGGCTCGGGGTTCATCCTGACGGCTGACGGCTTCATCATGACCAATGCCCATGTGGTTGACGGCGCTGACGAGGTCCTCGTCACGCTGCCGGACAAGCGCGAATTCAAGGCACGCCTGATCGGCACCGACAAGCGGACTGATGTCGCTGTGGTGAAAATCGAGGCGACGGGCCTGCCTGCGGTGAAGATTGGCGACATCGGCCGCCTGAAGGTGGGCGAGTGGGTGATGGCCATCGGTTCACCCTTCGGTCTCGAGAACACGGTGACGGCCGGCATCGTCAGCGCCAAGCAGCGCGACACCGGCGAATACCTGCCTTTCATCCAGACCGATGTGGCGATCAATCCTGGCAATTCAGGCGGCCCGCTGATCAACATGCGCGGGGAGGTTGTCGGGATCAATAGCCAGATCTATTCACGCTCTGGCGGTTTCATGGGCATCTCGTTCGCCATTCCCATCGACGAGGCGATCCGCGTCAGCGATCAGCTGCGCACATCGGGGCGGGTCTCGCGCGGCCGTATCGGTGTGCAGATTGGCGCTGTCACCAAGGACGTTGCAGAGTCCATTGGCCTGGGCAAGCCGCAGGGCGCCTTCGTCAGCAGCGTGGAGGCTGGTGCGCCTGCGGACAAGGCCGGCATTGAAGCCGGCGACGTCATCACGAAGTTTGATGGCAAGGTCATCGACAAATCCAGCGACCTGCCGCGCCTGGTGGGCAACACCAAGCCCGGCACGAAGAGCACGCTCACGGTATTCCGGCGCGGCGCTTCGCGGGAACTGACGGTGACGATCGGCGAGTTCGAGGTGGAAAAGCCTGTGGCAAAGGCAGCGGAGAAGGAGGACAAGCCGAAGCCGACTGCTGCAGCACAGCTGCTGGGCCTGACGGTGGGTGAACTGACGGATGCCCAGAAAAAGGAGCTCAAGCTCAAGGGGGGCGTGAAAGTCGTTGCCGCCGCCGAAGCGGCTGCGCGGGCCGGATTGCGCGAAGGCGACATCATTGTTGCGATCGCCAATACCGAGATCGCCAGCGTCAAGGAATTCGAGGCTGCGGTCGCCAGGGTGGACAGGAACAAGCCGGTCAATGTGCTGTTCCGGCGTGGCGAGTGGGCGCAGTATGCGCTGATCCGTCCTGCCAGGTAGCCATCGGCCTGCCGTCTTCAAGCCCCTGCCCCCAGTCGGGTCAGGGGCTTTTTTCAAACCCCGGGGAAGTAAAAGCTCTGCTGCAAAAAAAATTTACGATGAGCGCATGCGACTGCGATTTTGTTTGTAATCACTAACTTTTAGAGGCGCTAACGACAATTTTGGATAGAATCAGGGCCTACGAACATTGATTACAGGCATATCAAAACCGCTGTAGTCCACGATACGGGATGAATCCTGCCGGTTCACAGTCGATCCACAGATCGCCCACAAGTTGTCCAGAATCTCTGCAACCAATTATGTTGATAAGTTGTGAATAAGTCTCATGTTGCTGCGCTGCAACGACGCAATTTTGCCGGTGGCTGGTCTGTACGTTCCGGGCTTTTTGCCTACAATGAAGCTCCAACTATCGCAGTTGCCATAGATTGTTGGTTTAGGGCGCGTCACTACTCGACGCGCCCTTTTTTCTTGGGCTCTGCCTTTCTAATTCAATCACTTAAGCGTTCTCGTTGATGAATCACATCAGAAATTTTTCGATCATTGCGCATATTGATCACGGCAAATCAACGCTCGCTGACCGCTTGATTCAACGTTGCGGCGGACTCTCGGACCGCGAGATGGAAAGCCAGGTTCTTGACTCCATGGATCTCGAAAAAGAGCGTGGGATAACCATCAAGGCGCAGACTGCTGCGCTCAAGTACAAGGCACTCAACGGACAGGTCTACAACCTCAACCTGATCGACACGCCGGGCCATGTGGACTTTTCGTACGAAGTGTCACGTTCCCTGTCTGCGTGTGAAGGCGCGCTGCTTGTGGTTGACGCAAGCCAGGGTGTTGAAGCGCAGACCGTTGCCAACTGCTACACCGCGCTTGACCTGGGTGTCGAAGTTGTGCCTGTGCTCAACAAGATGGACCTGCCACAGTCCGATCCCGAGAATGCGAAGTTCGAGATCGAGGACGTGATCGGCATCGACGCGACGCATGCCATACCCTGCTCTGCCAAGACCGGCATGGGTATCGATGACATCCTCGAAGCCATCGTCGCGCGGGTTCCCGCGCCCAAGGGCAACCCGGCCGGCCCGTTGCGCGCAATGATCGTGGACAGCTGGTTCGATACCTACGTCGGCGTCGTCATGCTGGTGCGCGTGGTCGACGGGCGCCTGGCCAGGGGCGATCGCTTCAAGATGATGGCCACCGGCGCGATGTACAACGCCGACAACCTCGGCGTGTTCACGCCGGCCAATGAGTCGCGCGATTCGCTGGAGGCCGGCGAGGTGGGCTACATCATTGCCGGCATCAAGGAACTGCAGGCGGCCAAGGTGGGGGACACCATCACGCTCATCAAGCCGGGAACCGGTGGCGCTGCCTTCACTGCAACCGAGGCCTTGCCCGGTTTCAAGGAAATCCAGCCGCAGGTATTTGCCGGCCTCTACCCGACCGAAGCCAATCAATACGACTCGCTGCGCGACGCGCTGGAGAAGCTCAAGCTGAACGATTCGTCGCTGCACTATGAGCCCGAGGTCTCGCAGGCGCTTGGCTTTGGCTTCCGCTGCGGTTTCCTGGGCCTGCTGCACATGGAGATCGTGCAGGAGCGGCTGGAGCGCGAGTTTGACCAGGACCTCATCACCACCGCGCCCAGCGTGGTCTACCAGGTGGTCAAGGCCGACGGCGAAGTCATCATGGTGGAGAACCCGTCAAAAATTCCGGATCAGGGCAAGCTCGTGGAGATCCGCGAACCCATCGTGACGGTCCACCTTTATATGCCGCAGGAGTATGTCGGCCCGGTCATGACGCTGGCCAACCAGAAACGAGGCGTCCAGCTGAACATGGCCTATCACGGCAAGCAGGTCATGCTGACCTACGAACTTCCGCTGGGCGAAATTGTCCTGGACTTCTTCGACAAGCTCAAGTCGGTGTCGCGCGGCTATGCTTCCATGGATTACGAGTTCAAGGAGTACCGTGCCTCCGACGTGGTCAAGGTGGACATCCTGCTCAACGGCGAGAAGGTTGATGCCTTGTCCATCATCGTGCACCGCAGCCAGTCGCAGTACCGCGGCCGGGCGGTGGTGGCCAAGATGCGGGAAATCATTTCGCGCCAGATGTTTGACGTCGCCATCCAGGCAGCCATCGGGGCCAACATCATTGCGCGTGAGACAATCAAGGCACTGCGCAAGAACGTGCTCGCCAAATGCTATGGCGGCGATATTTCACGCAAGCGCAAACTCCTTGAGAAACAGAAGGCAGGCAAAAAACGCATGAAACAGATCGGCTCGGTGGAAGTGCCGCAGGAAGCCTTCCTGGCCATCCTGCAGGTGGAAGAATGAGCGCCGGGGGGGTACGGGTGCCATGATGCAGTTCATCACTTCCGCCATCCTCGCGGCCTTTGTCGGCTATGCGGGCGCCTGGTACTTCGGCTATGTCGAGGGTAACTTCGCGCTGTTGCTGTTCCTTGCCACCGTCGTGACTGGCATTTACTGGCTGGCGGAGCGCTTCCACTTCCTGCCCGCGCGGCTGAAGGCTGCCGCGCTTCTGGAAGAAGAGAGCGTGCGGCGCCGGGCAGAGCTCGCCAAAAAGGGCATCATCCAGGTGGATGGTGATATCGCGGAGGCCAGGCAGCGCCTCATCATGCAGCCCTGGTGGCTGGACTGGACAGCCGGACTCTTTCCCGTGATCCTGGCGGTGTTCGTGCTCCGTTCCTTCCTGTTTGAGCCGTTCAAGATTCCCTCGGGCTCCATGATCCCCACGTTGCTTGTGGGCGACCTGATCCTTGTCAACAAGTTCCACTACGGCCTGCGCCTGCCTGTGCTCAATACCAGGCTCACTGAGGGCAACAAGCCCGAGCGCGGCGACGTCATGGTGTTCCGTTACCCCCCCAAGCCCAGCCTGGACTACATCAAGCGGGTGGTCGGCGTGCCGGGGGACGAAGTCGCCTACCTGAACAAGTCGCTGACGATCAATGGCAAGCCGGTGCCCAAGGCGGCGCTGCCGGACTTCTTTGACGAAGATGTCATGCGCTACTTCAAGCAGTTCGAGGAAACCGTCGAGGGCCGCCGCTACCGGTTGCTCAACGATGACGGCAGGCCGGCATTTGTACCTGGCGCCGAGGACTTCCAGTTCAAGCAGAATTGCCGCTACAGTATCGAGGGAGTGGTCTGCAAGGTGCCGGAGGGCCACTATTTCATGATGGGCGACAACCGCGATAATTCGCTGGATTCGCGGTTCTGGGGCTTCGTGCCGGAGCAGAACATTGTGGGCAAAGCCTTTTTCGTCTGGATGAACTTCGGCAACTTCAGGCGGATCGGGTCGTTTGATTAGTGGCAAACTCCACCAAGAGGTAAAGCGTATGAATCTCGGGCAATCGTCAAACCTGCGCTCCGGGCAGCGGGGCATTTCGTTCATCGGCCTGATTTTTGTCGGGGGCGTGCTTGCGTGCGCGGGCGTGATCGCAGCGCAGGTTTTCCCGACTGTTGTGGAGTACCAGGCCGTGCTGAAGGCGGCCAACAAAGCCAAGGAGGGCAACTCCGTTGCCGATGTGCGAAGCATCTTCGACAAGGCTGCTGACATTGACAACATCAAGGCCGTCAAGGGTTCTGATCTGGATGTGGTGAAGGAAGGCGACAAGGTCGTCGTCAGTTTTGCCTACACCCAGGAGATCCACCTCACGGGGCCCGCCTACCTGGTGTTGAAATACGCCGGCCGCTCCAAGTAAGCGTGGATGGTGTTCTGTCAGGTCTGCAAGGCCGCTTGCAGCATCGGTTTTCTGACCCGCAGTTGCTGGCGCGCGCGCTCACACACCGCAGTTTCTCTGCGGACCACAACGAGCGGCTCGAGTTCCTTGGCGATTCCGTCCTGAACCTGGCGGTGGCGGCGCTGGTCTACGAGCGCCTGCGATCGCTCCCCGAAGGTGAACTGTCCCGCGTCCGTGCCAACCTGGTCAAACAGGACACCCTGCACAAACTGGCGGTTGAACTCGGTTTGCCTGACATGCTGCGCCTGGGTGAGGGGGAAGCCCGTTCCGGGGGGCAGAAGCGCCCTTCCATCCTGGCCGATGCGCTTGAGGCAGTACTGGGCGCTGTGTACCTGGATGCGGGCTACGCCGCTGCCGAAATCCTGGTGCGCCGCCTGTTCGAGGGCCTGGAGATCAACCCGCAGATGCAGGCTGCTGCCAAGGATGCCAAGACTGAATTGCAGGAATGGCTGCAAGGGCGCAAGATGAGGCTGCCGCTGTACCGGGTGGTTGGCACGCTTGGTGCCGCCCACAAGCAGACTTTTGACG
>CAZFKW010000129.1:7187-9957 GCA_964519795.1 uncultured Ramlibacter sp.
GATTGTCGAGCTGGCACATGCCGAACGCGGCATTGGCGGCTCGCGGCGCGCTGGCGAGCAGGCTGCCGCCGCTGCCATGCTGACGTATCTGAAAACCCAGGACACATGACCGATATCATCAACCAGGAACCGGCAGGCGATCCACCTCAGGCAAGGCCGGACGCTGTGGCGCCTCATCCCGTGGGGCCGCAGCGCTGCGGCGTCGTGGCTATCGTCGGCAAGCCCAATGTCGGCAAATCCACCCTGCTCAATGCGCTGGTCGGGCAGAAGATCAGCATTACGTCCCGCAAGGCGCAGACGACGCGTCACCGCATCACCGGCATCCGCACGACGGCTTCCACCCAGTTTGTTTTTGTTGACACGCCCGGCTTCCAGACGCGCCACAACAATGCCCTGAACCGCTCCCTCAACAAGACTGTGCTGGGCGCTGTGGGTGAAGTGGACCTGATCCTGTTTGTGGTCGAGGCTGGCAGTTTTACCCTCGGGGACGCCAAGGTGCTATCGCTGTTGCGCGAATCCACACCCACCCTTCTGATTGCGAACAAGCTTGACCAGGTGCACCGGCGTGCCGAGATCGCGCCCTGGCTCAAGACCATGCAGGAGCGGCATGCCTTCGCGGAATTCGTGCCCATGTCCGCGAAGAATGCAAAGGACATCGACCGCCTGTGCACCATCTGCGAAAAGTACCTGCCCGAACAGGCCTGGTGGTACAGCGAGGACGAACTCACCGACCGCAGCGAGAAATTCCTGGCCAGCGAGATCGTGCGCGAGAAGCTCTTTCGCTTTACCGGTGACGAGTTGCCCTACACCTCGACGGTCGTGATCGACAAGTTCGAGGAGGAGATGGGCAAGAACAAGAGCCGGCTGGTCAAGGTCGCGGCCACCATCGTCGTGGAGCGCGACGGCCACAAGGCCATGGTGATCGGCGAGAAGGGCGAGCGGCTCAAGCGCATTGGCACGGAGGCCCGCCAGGAGCTTGAAAAGCTCATGGACGCCAAGGTGTTCATCGAGATCTGGGTCAAGGTCCGCTCCGGTTGGGCCGACGACGAGGCGCGCGTCCGCTCATTCGGCTATGAGTAGGTTCGTGAATGCGCGGAACCGGCTTTGCCGGGCCGCTGCATTGCCCCCCAGTGGGGGGAGGCGCGCGAAAGCGCGCTTCGGGGGGCGTCCATCATGAAGCGCATCTCCGAAGAGCCCGCATACGTCCTTCACCGGTACGACTGGAGCGAGTCCAGCCTGATCCTTGAGGTTTTCACCCGCCACTACGGACGGATCGCACTTGTGGCCAAGGGCGCCAAGCGGCCGAGTTCAAGCTTCCGACCCATCCTGTTGCCATTGCAGCCCCTGCACCTGGCGTTTGGCGGTGACGCTGAAATCCGCACGCTCAAGGCGGCGGAATGGGCGGGAGGCAATGTCATGCCGACCGGCGAAGCGCTGATGTCGGGTTACTACCTGAACGAGCTACTCATGCGAATGTTGGCGCGTGACGACCCGCACACGGCGCTTTTTGACGCGTACACCAGGGTGGTGCAGATCCTCGCCTCGGACCATGGCGAGGCACTGCAGGCGGCGCTCAGGGCGTTTGAACTGCTGCTGCTGCGCGAGTTAGGCGTGCTCCCGGCCCTGGACGCGCAGACCATGACACTGGCACCCCTTGAAGAAACCTGCCCGTACACGCTGGTACCCGAAGGGGGCCTGCGGCAGGCCGGAACTGACGACCGGGCCAGCCTGAACGGTGCCCAGTGGGCTGCCGTGCAGCTGGCACTTGACAATCCTGCGCCATTCCAGGCAACCCTGATGGCCTGCGCCGGCGTCATGGCTGACCTGAAGCCCCAGTTGCGGACGCTGCTGAACTACCATTGCGGTGTATCGACCCTTCGCACCCGGCAGATGATGAGGGAATTGCAAACACTATGAATACCAGTATGGCGGCGCCAGTCCGCACGGCGCTTTCGGTCAACCTCAACAAGGTGGCGCTGGTGCGCAATACCCGGCACCTGGGCATACCCAGCATCATCCGGGCGGCCACGCTCTGCCTGCAGGCAGGGGCCCAGGGCATCACGGTCCATCCGCGGCCGGACGCGCGGCATATCCGGCCCGAGGATGTGCGCATGCTGCACCGGATGCTCAAGTCATGGCCCGCTGTCGAGTTCAACATTGAAGGCAACCCGTTCCACAACCTGATGGATTTCGTGCGTGAGCTGAAGCCCCACCAATGTACTTTTGTGCCGGACAGTGAAGGCCAGTTCACCAGTGACCACGGCTGGAGCTTCCCGGAGGACGCCGAACGCCTGGCGCCGCTGGTGGCCGAAGCCCATTCGCTGGGTGTGCGCGTCAGCCTGTTCATGGACCCGGTTCCCGAGGCCATGGCGGCGGTGAAGGCGCTGGGCGCGGACCGGGTGGAGCTGTACACGGAGAGCTATGCATCCGCCCATGGCACGGCCGACAAGGAGGCTGTACTTGTGCGCTATGTTCATGCCGCGCAGGCAGCGCTTGCGCAGGGGCTGGGCGTCAATGCCGGGCACGACCTTAACCGTGACAACCTGGCCGATTTCCTGCGCGCTGTGCCCGGAGTGCTTGAGGTTTCCATTGGCCACGCGCTGATCTCCGATGCGCTCGATGTCGGCTACGACGCCACCGCGACCAGCCTGCACATCGGCAACCTGATCTCCGCCACCATGCTGCACTGGATGCAGCAGACCGGCCACCGGCCGATCGCGCTGATGGGCGGCGGCACGACGCGCGTCGGCGATCCGTCCGGCAAGGACGA
>CAZFKW010000130.1:0-2240 GCA_964519795.1 uncultured Ramlibacter sp.
CCACGTCCTGGTAGGCATGCATTTCGCCGTTCAGCGCCGGCGGGCCGGACACGGTCAGGCGCTCGGGGCAGCTCACCTTGGACCAGATGTTGGCGTTCTCGGTCATCATCCGGAGGAACAGTCCGAACTCCGGGCCGGTCACAGGTTTGGTGACGTCGGGCCGTCCCATGTGGTCCACCACGACCGTCGTCGGCAGCGCGGTGAAAAAGTCATACAGTTCGGGCAGGTCCTGCGCCTCGAAATAGACGACCACATGCCAGCCCAGCGGCGCGATGCGGGTCGCAATTTCCATCAACACCTCGCGCGGCGTGAAGTCAGCCAGGCGTCGCACGAAGTTAAAGCGCGTCCCGCGCACGCCGGCCCTGTGCATATCCTGCAGTTCGGCATCCGTCACATCACGGCTCACGGTGGCGACGCCGCGCGCCTTGTTGCCTGAATGCACCAGCGCGTCCACCAGGGCGCGGTTGTCCGTGCCGTGGCACGTGGCCTGCACGATGACATTCCTGTCGAAACCCAGGTGGTCGCGCAGCGCGAACAGCTGGTCTTTGGACGCATCGCACGGTGTGTACTTGCGCTCCGGCGCGTAGGGAAACTGGTCGCCTGGACCGAACACGTGGCAATGCGCGTCCACGGCACCGGCCGGCAGCTGGAAGCGGGGTTTGCTGGGGCCTGCATACCAGTCGAGCCAGCCTGGAGTCTTTTCAAATTTCATGTCGCTTTCCCAAGGGTTGTCATTGCGGGCCTGACCCGCAATCCATGGTGCCGGGCAAACCCACATGGATCGCGGGTCAAGCCCGGGATGACAGGGTTCTTCTTCAATCGATGTATTTCAGTCCCGCCTTCTCCAGTGACTCGCGCATTTTGTACATATCCAGGCCCAGAATGCCAGACGCCAGCTTGTCACGCTTGTCACCTTCGTTGGCCTCGCGTGCACGTGCCGCTTCCAGCGTCTTTGCAGCGAGTGCCCTGGGCACCACGACGACGCCATCGTCATCCGCCACCACCACATCCCCGGGGTTGACGATCATGCCTGCGCACACCACAGGAATGTTGACCGAACCGATCGTCGCCTTGATCGTGCCCTTGGCACTGATGGCCTTGCTCCAGACCGGAAAGCCCATCTCCGTGAGTGTCTTCACATCACGCACGCCCGCATCGATGACCAGCGCCCGGGCGCCGCGCGCCATGAAGCTCGTGGCCAGCAGGTCGCCAAAATAGCCGTCCGTGCATTCGGCCGTGATAGCCGCTACCACGACGTCGCCAGGCAGGATCTGCTCCGCCACCACATGCATCATCCAGTTGTCACCCGGATGCAACAACACCGTGACCGCAGTCCCGGACACCTGCGCGCCCGCGTAGATCGGCCGCATATAGGGCTTCATCAGGCCGACACGGCCCATGGCCTCATGCACCGTGGCGGAGCCGAGCGCGGCCAGGCCGTCGGCGGCTGCGCGGTCGGCACGCTGTATGTTGCGGTACACCACACCTAGTTCGTACATGTCCTGTCTCCTGTGTTCAACGGCCCCTGGCCTTGAGTTGGGCATCCAGCCGGGTGAACACACGGCGGGCGTTGCCTTCGTAGATCTGCAAACGGTCCTCGGCGCTGAGGATGGGCGATGCCTCGATGTAGCGCTTGGTATCGTCGTAATAATGCCCGGTCTCCGGGTCGATGCCGCGCACCGCGCCGATCATCTCGGAGGCGAACAGAACGTTTTTCACCGGGATCACCGTGTTCAGCAGGTTGATGCCGGGCTGGTGGTAGACGCAGGTGTCGAAGTAAATATTGTTCAGCAAGTGCTCTGTCAACAGCGGCTTCTTGAGTTCCTGCGCCAGGCCCCTGAAGCGCCCCCAGTGGTAAGGCACCGCGCCGCCGCCATGCGGAATCAGGAACTTGAGCGTGGGGAAGTCCTTGAACAGGTCGGACGTCAGGCACTGCATGAACGCCGTGGTGTCCGCGTTCAGGTAGTGCGAGCCCGTGGTGTGGAACGCAGGGTTGCAACTGGTGCTGACGTGGATCATGGCCGGGATGTCGTACTCGACCATCTTCTCGTAGATCGGATACCACTGCCGGTCAGACAGCGGTGGTGAGGTCCAGTGGCCGCCGGACGGGTCCGGATTCAGGTTGATGCCGACGTTGCCGTATTCCTTCACGCACTTCTCAAGCTCCGGGATGCAGGTGGCCGGGTCGACACCCGGGGACTGCGGCAGCATCGCGGCCGGTACGAAGTTGTCGGGAAACA
>CAZFKW010000130.1:2250-7813 GCA_964519795.1 uncultured Ramlibacter sp.
TGACGTTGAAGTCGCCGATGTGGTGGGCCATGAAGCTGGCGCGCGGCGAGAAGATGGTCAGGTCGCTGCCGCGCGCGCGCATCTTCGCCAGCTGGTTGGCCTCGATGGTCTCGCGCAACTCGTCGTCGCTGATCTTCAGCTCGCTGACCTTCGGCATCAGCGCGGGATCCTTGATGCCCGCGATCTGCCGGTTGCGCCACTCCTCCAGCGCCTTGGGCGCCGTGGTGTAGTGGCCGTGCACGTCAATGATCATGTTGTCTCACTCCTTGGGTCTGGTGCCGCATGCGGCGTTGCATCGGGGATGTCAGGCTGGCTCCATGCCATGTTCGCGCTTGGCGGCGGCCGCCTCGGGCGATGACATGAAGGCCAGCATGCTGCGCACATCGTCCGCGCGCAGCGAGCCGGCGCAGATGCCGGCTGAAAAAATGGTGGTGATCTGGATGGCTTCAGGCAAGGGCCCCAGCACCTGGATGCCCTCCAGGTTCATCAGCTCGCTGAACTGCTGGAAACCCAGCGCGACTTCACCGCGCGCGACCAGGGTACCCACCGGCACGCCCGGTCTGGCCTGAACCGTGCGGCCCGCAACCTCAGCCGAAATTCCCCAGCGCTCGAACAGCCGGACCAGCGCCACACCGCTGGGTCCCGTGGAGTAGCCAATGGTGGGAGCCGCCAGGACGGCCCGGCGGACTGCGTCTTCCGAACTGATATCCGGCGGCGCGGTGCCTGCCCGCACGGCGACGGCCACGCCTGACTGAACCAGGTCCACACGGCTGCCGGCCAGCAGGTGGCCGCCTTCGATGAGCTTGTCGATGGCGTCCGATGCCAGCACCACCACGTCAAAACCCTCGCCCGCCTGCACCCGCTTCGCGGCGTCCACGCCACCCACGGACTCCATGGAGACATCCAGGCCTGCCCGGGCCTGCCACTGAGACAGCAGCGCGGCCAGCACCTGCCGCGTCGCCATGGACGAAATGCCTTTGATGGGCACGGTCATGACGCGTCCCGAATGGATGCAACGCCGGACTCGCCTCTGAAAACATCTGAACTCATGGCCCTGATTTTGCGTCGCCAGCGCGCCCGAAGGAAGCCATGAGGCACGCTAACAGCTAGAACAAACACGCATATCGGGCCGCGAGCTATGTCCGTAAACTGGGTCGCCATGGACCTGAAACAACTTGAATATTTCGTGCGCGTTGCAGAACTGGGCAGTTTCACCCGTGCCGCCGTTGCACTGGACGTCGCCCAGCCTGCGCTGAGCCGGCAGGTGCGCCTGCTGGAAGTGGAGTTGCGGCAGAACCTGCTGACCCGCAACGGTCGTGGCGCCACGCCCACCGAGGCAGGCAAGCTGCTGCTGGAACATGGCCGCGGCATCCTGCACCAGGTTGAGCGTGCCAGGGAGGAACTGGGCAGGGTGCGCGGCGCGCTCGCCGGTCGGGTGGCAATCGGCCTGCCGCCGAGCGTGGCGAAGGTACTGACGGTGCCGCTCACACGGGAGTTCCGCAGGCAGATGCCGCAAGCCTCACTGTCCATCAGCGAAGGACTGTCGGTCGCCATGCTGGAATCCCTGATGACGGGCCGGCTGGATATTGCGCTGCTGTACAACGCCACCCCCACCGCCGAGACCCAAGTCACGCCACTGCTGGAAGAAGACCTGTTCCTGGTGCAACGCAGGCAAGGCAAGGCGGCAGGCCCGGCAACCGGCAAGGCCATCGCGCTGCGGGAAGTCGCCACGCTGCCACTCGTCATCCCGAGCCGGCCCAACGCGATCCGGATGCTGGTGGAGACCGAAATGGCCAACCTGGGCTGCCGGCCCACCATTGCTCTGGAAATCGATGGCGTCCCGGCCATTCTCGACCTGGTTGCGGATGGTGCAGGCTGTGCCATCCTGTCGCGCAATGCCGTGGACACCTCCTCCACACCCGCCGCATTCGTCGTGCACCCCATTGCTGCCCCGAGTCTGCGCACCAGGCTGTCAAGTGCGGTGAGTTCGCTGCGCCCCGCGACACTGACGCAGAAGGCCATGCTGGAGTTGATCCGCCAGACCGCCCAGACCTTGCTCCACCCCCGTTGACGGGCAGTGCCGGACTGCGTCAGGGCATGACCGGGATGCGCTTCTTTCGCCGCACGATGACCGGGACGTTGGCAGGCGCTGCAGGCGCAGTCACGGGGACCTCATCATCGACCGCCGCGGGTGAAGGCCGCACCACAGGGAGCGCACCATGCTTTCCTTGCAGCTTGCGCAAGGTGGACAGAACCTTTGACGAATTCAGCGGGGTGACGATGCTGCCGTTGACTTGTACATACTCACCTTGGGGTGTGAGTGCCAGAGCCCCGACTTCCATGCCGCGCTGGACGCGACCTATGTACTGGAAGCCTGGATGGGCGACGACGGTGAACATGCTGAAGCTGGAGTCCAGCCTGATGGAGAGTTCTTTAGCCATTTCAGGTGATATTGTGCACCCATCGGGCCTGCCAGAATCCTGATCCGGGACACTGTCCTGCATGATGCGCGCGCCTGAACTGACAGGCTGGCGCACCACAAGCAGTTAAATTCGCGGAACCGATCAAAATTTGACAGACATGATGCAAGCCTATACAGAAACCGACCCGCCCCGGACAGAGATCGATGCACTCAGGGAGCCCACACTGCTTGAATTCGGCAGCAACACCTGCGGCATCTGCGCCCGGACAACGCCCCACATCGCGGCGGCCCTGGCAGCGCACCCTGATGTCGCGCACATCCGCCTTGAAGACGGCCGCAACCGCAAGCTTGGCCGCACCTTTGGGGTCAAACTCTGGCCGACGCTGGTGTTCCTCTCCAGCGGCCGGGAAGTTGCGCGGCTGGTACGCCCGGCGGACACTGCGTCGATTGAGGATGAACTGGCGCGCCTCAAGGCCGGGACGGCGCCCGCAAGCGGGAGTTGACCCGCGGAAGGCCAGGCCCACACCGCCAACTGATCCAGGGCGTGCACGGCATCCTCACGAGGGTCGGCCGGCCGCTCCACTGACGGGCATTGCCCTTACAACGCCATCGGGCGACCGCCTGGCAGTTGCCCGATGAGGCGGTCAGCATAGTCCTGCCACCTGGCGTCTTTCGCCACGCCGTCAAACACACCGGCCCTTGCCAGGTCTGCGACCCACTGCTGCTTGTCGGCGATGGCGGTGGCCATGAACGGATCGAACCCAGCCTCGCTGACGGTATTGGCGGCCTCACGCATTTCCTCGGCGCGCCGCCGGCCATGCTGGACGACCCGGCTGAAGAAATATGCGCCCTGCTTTTCCCAGTCGATGGACGGGAAGGTTTCAGCCAGCGTGGGCAGCACGTGATCCTCGACGCCATACTTGCGAGCCGTTGCGTAGCTCTCGATGACAAGCGCCTCCAGCCCCTTGATCATCACGCTGCGGCACATCTTGATCGCCGAAGCAACCCCCAACGCCTCACTGACGGCCCTGGCATCCATGCCCCAGGACGCCAAAAGCGCAGCGAGCGGCGCCGCCTGCGCGCCTCCCAGCAGCATCGGCACGCGGATGCCATACGGCGGGACAGATGTTATGACGCCAGCCTCCACGTAGTGTGCGCCGGCAGCATCTATCAGCGCTGCCGCTTCCGCCTTGGTGCCCGGGGAGGCCGAGTTCAGGTCCAGGAAAAAGCTGCCGGGCCGCATGAAACGCGCTGCCTCCTGCGCCACGGCCAGGGTATTGGAGGCCGTGACGGCAGAGATGACAAGGTCGCTCGCTTCACACAGGGCCTGCATGCCGGCGTGCGCGGCAACGCCAGCCGCCGCTGCATGTGCATGCTCGGCCTTCTGCAGGGCTGCGTCCGCGAACTTCAGGTCCCAGGCGCCCATGGCGATGATGCCGGGCTTGTCTTTCAGGCCGGCACAGAAGGTCTTGCCGACCTCGCCATAGCCGGCCAGGCCGATGCGCTTGATATTCATGACGGGTTCCTCTGCTCGGTCTGGCACGGGACGTTCTTGCCAATGACGATGTCATGCCGGACATCGCACCCGCTGCTACCCGCGCCTGCAACGCGAAAGTTACTGCTTCTCGATCTTCGCCTTTGCGATCACATCGCTCCAACTGCGGATGTCCCCTGCCAGTTGCTCGGCGGCCTGGGCGGGCGTGCTGCCCTGCGCCACCAGGTTCAGCTCCAGCAGGCGGGCCTTCATGTCAGGCTGCGCGAGCGCGGCCTGAATCTCGCGGCTCAACCGCTCGACCACTGCAGCAGGCGTCTTTGCCGGCACGGCCAGGCCGTTCCAGGATGACACCTTGAACGACGCCAGACTCCCACCCGCCTCGCGCGCGGCCGGAACATCCGGCAGCTGCGGCGCGCGACGGGTGCCCAGCACCGCCAGCGGGCGCAGCGCCTTGCCCGTGATCTGCGGCATCAGCGGTCCAAGAATGTCGATCATGGCGTCTATCTGGCCGCCGCGCACTGCCGTGATCACAGGCGGCGTGCCATTGAACGGCACCACCTGCACGTCAATGCCGGCGGTGCTGCGGAACAACTCGGCTGCGAGGTTCTGCGTCGTGCCGATCTGTGGCGTGCCGATGTTGAGCTTGCCGGGATTGGCGCGCGCAAAGGCCAGCAGGTCGGCCAGTGTCTTGTGCGGCCCGGTCTCGCTGACCACGATGGCCAGGTCAAACGTGGCCAGCAGGGATACCGGCGTGAAATCCTTGAGGGTGTCAAATGGCAGCGACTTGAACAGCGCCGCGCTCACGGCCGTGCCACTGCTGATGAGCAGCATGGTGTGTCCGTCGGGCTCGGCGCGCGCAACCTGCTCGCCGGCAACAATGCCGCCGGCACTGGGCTTGTTCTCGATGACGACGCTCTGGCCGAGCGGGCCCGATATTTTCTGAGCCACGGCCCGTGCCGTCAGGTCGGCAGCGCCGCCGGCGGCGTTGGGAACGACGATCTTCAGCGGGCGTGTAAAGGTGGCCTGCGCCCAGGCGCCGCGCAGGGCGGACGCCAGGACGGTGAAGGCCAGGAGTGCGCGCCGGTTCATACGCGCAACGCAATGAGTGTGATCGACGGGAAAGCCGCCAGGATCACGATGCGCACGAGGTCGCTTGCCACGAATGGCATCGCGCCCTTGAAAGTCTGGCTCATGGGTATGTCCTTTGCTATTGAATTGATGACGAACAGATTCATGCCAACAGGCGGGGTAATCATGCCCACCTCCACCGCAATGAGCACCAGGATGCCGAACCAGATGGCAAATTCCTCAGGCTTGAGCCCGTAGTCCAGCGCCGAGACGATCGGGAAGAAAATCGGGATGGTCAGCAGGATCATGGATAGCGAGTCCATGAAACAGCCCAGGATGAGGTAGAGCACCAGGATGGCGGCCAGCACCATCCACGGACTGAAGCCCGATGCGGTGACCATGGTGGCCGCCTGCTGGGGCAATTGCGACAGCGCCAGGAAGGTGTTGTACACGCCGGCGCCCAGCACGATCATGAAGATCATGCCGGTGGCAATGGCTGTGCCGACAAGCGCCTGGCGCAACTGCTGGCGGCTCAGCGAGCCGTTGAGCCAGGCCACAAGGCCGGTGCCCGCCGCGCC
>CAZFKW010000130.1:7823-9819 GCA_964519795.1 uncultured Ramlibacter sp.
TTCAGTGGGGGTGAATATCCCGCCGTAGATGCCGCCGACCACCACCAGGAATATCGTGAGCACGGGCCACACCTTGCGGGTGGCTTTCCAGCGCTCCCGCATGGGCATGGGCGCGTGGGTACCGGCGCTGGACGGGCTGACCCGGACATAAATGGACACCACGATCATGTAGCAGATCATGGCGAGGATGCCGGGAATGAAGGCCGCGAGGAATAACTTGGCGATATTCTGCTCGGTGAGGATGGCGTAGATCACCAGCACGATGGACGGAGGGATCAGGATGCCCAGCGTGCCGCCAGCAGCAAGGCAGCCAGTGGCCAGCGCACCCGAGTAGCCACTCTTGCGCAGTTCGGGCAATGCGACCTGCCCCATCGTTGCCGCCGTGGCAACCGAGGAACCGCAGATGGCGCCGAAACCGGCGCACGCGCCAATGGCAGCCAGCGCCACACCGCCACGCCGGTGGCCGAGCCAGGCTTCAGCAGCCTTGAACAGGGAAGACGACATGCCGCCTATGGACGCAAACTGCCCCATCAGCAGGAACAGCGGGATGACCGACAGCGAATAGCTGGAGAAAGTCCCGTAGGTCACCTGCTTGAGCTGGTTGAGGATGGGCGCCACCCCCCCATACACCATCCAGGCGCCGCCAAAGCCGCACAGCAGCATCGACAGCCCGATGGGGACACGCAGGAAAATCAGGACCAGCAGGACCGGAAAGGACCACAGCGCCAGTTCAATGCCGCTCATACATGGCCTCCTGCCGTTGCGGAGGACCAGCCCTGCGGTTCGCGCGCGATGCCGGTTTCAACGAGGGTCTTGGTCAGGTAGGTGATGCAGCCAACAACGGCGCCAAACAGGCAGACCGCAAACGCCCACCAGATCGGGATCTGCAGGATGAAGGTGGTCTCCTGCTCGCGGAACTTGTCCATCATGGCGATGCCAAGGCGCCAGGTCAGCACGCTCCAGGTCCCCAGCATCAGCAGGTCGCTGCCGATCGTCACTGCGCGTTGGGCCCAGCGGGGCAGGTGCATGTAAACGATGTCCACCATCGCGTGGCCATTCTTCAGGTAACACCAGGGCAGGAAGAAAAAGACGACGATGGCCGTGCCCATCTCGACCATCTCGAAGTCACCCGGGATGGGCGCCAGGCCGATCTTGAGCAGCGCGCGCCCGGTGACACTGACCACCACCATCAGTGCCAGCGCACTGAGGAGCAGGCCGCCGATATACGCGAGCCATTCGGCCATCCGGTAAACAAGTTTGACCATATTCGTCTGTAGTATGTGGCACGGGGCACCGAAGTGCCCCGCGTGTCAATCTGCTCAAGGCAGGGTTGATCTTACTTGCTGTACTTGTCAATCAGCGCACGGGCTTCAGACGCCAGCTTGGCACCGTCAATGCCCTTGCCCTTCATTTCCGCGATCCAGTCGGCTTCCACGGCGCTGGCCGTACGGCGCCAGCGCTGGGTTTCTGCCACGTCCAGCGCCACGATCTTGTTGCCGGCCTTCACGGCAATGTCGCGACCCTCGACGTCACCCATGTCCATGGCGCGGCCCAGCATCGCGGCAGCCTCGATGCCGGAGTTGGCATCGATCACCTTCTTCAGGTCGGCCGGCAGCTTGTCGTAGGCGCCCTTGTTCATGGCAAACACGAAGGTCTGTGTATACAGGCCGTTCTTGCCGGCAAACGTGGTGTGGTTCTTCACGAGCTGGGACACCTTCAGCGCGGGCGTCACTTCCCACGGGATGGTCGTGCCGTCAATCACGCCCTTGGACAGGCCCTCGGTCACCGCCGGCACCGGCATGCCCACCGGCGTTGCGCCCAGTTTGGTCAACATGTTGTTGATCACGCGCGAGCCGCCGCGCACTTTCATGCCGCGCAGCGATTCCAGGCCGGTGACCGGGTCCTTGGTGTGAAACAGACCGGGGCCGTGCGTGTGCAGGGCAATGACCTTCACATCCTTGAACTCATCCGCTGCAAACTTCTCGACGTACTCATG
>CAZFKW010000131.1:0-9784 GCA_964519795.1 uncultured Ramlibacter sp.
GGGTCAATCATCTGGCTTTGCGCGAGCAGGCGCAGCAGCTGCCACTGCACCGTGTCCAGCGCGGCCTCATGGCTTTGCCGCGGCGCGGCAGGCTCGCCGTGCAGGCGGTCGATGGTAAGCACCAGGTCAGGGTGCAGTGATTCCGTGGCAAACGCCATGCGCAGGTGAATGCCGGTGCCCGCGCCGGCAGCCCAGTCCAGCGCAAGCTCCAGGATCAGCGCCAGCGCGGCGGGGTCCATCCAGACCGTGACGGCGTGCAGGTCGCCCGTGGTGATGCCTTCGCCCGCCGGGCCGGCCGCTGCCAGTGCACTGCGGGCGGCCACGTCCAGCCCCACATGCTCGAACGCGGGCAGGTGGTCGCCGCCCAGCACGCGGGCACAGCGCTGCGCCTGCAGGCCGGTCCGGGCAAGCCTGGCCAGCAAGGCACGCGCCCGCTTCTCGCTGGCGGGCTGGTCGTCCAGCAGCGCCAGCACGGCTGCGGCCGTGCTGCTGGCCTCCTGCGCGATGCGGGCCAGCACGAACGGCGGCACCTGCGGCAGCTGCGCGTCAATGACCAGCAGCTCGGGCAGCGGCCGGGCCGGCGCGGGGTCGAAGAGGTCGGGTGTGACTTGAGGGGAGCTCATGCCCCCTATTGCACGTGGGGCGGTCCAGTTACCGGTTGATACAAGTCAAGGGGATGCCAGATCCTGCCGGGAGATTGATCCACGCGTGCAGGACAGCACAACGCCAGCGCCTCACGCTGCCTTCGTCAGCACAAGACAGAGGCTTTCGCAATTGCAGAGGGAAGAGGGCCTGGTTTGAGCGATGATGGACAAGCTGTCCACTCCACGTTGCTCCGCCCATGCCCTCAGACCACACGGCCGCCTCACTTCTGGAGGCGCTGAGCGCCTGTTTTGACGATGCCTGCGCCGCGCTGGCTCATGCCTGCCGCAATGGTGACGGGATGGACGGTGACGCACTGGACCGCGAACAGGGTGCTGCCTTTGAACTGGCCTGGGCCAGGGCCGACCTTGCCGCTGCCGTCGCCTTGACGAAGGCGGGCGGGCTGTCGGCGTTGCAGCAGCAGCTTGCCGGGGCATTCGTGGCAGAGGCCGTTCCCCGCGTGATCGCGCGGCTGCAGGCGGTTTGCCTGGACATCGGCCAGGACGAATCGGCGCTGCGTGGCTTGTCATCATCACCCGCATTGCTGGATCTGCGGCGCAGGCAGGGCAGCTCCCGGGCGCTTGCACAAATGGGCGCTGCCGTTGTACAGGCGCCCGAAGTGCTGTCGCTGCCGGCGGCTGACGAAGACATCACCATGGCGCGCGATGCGTTCGACCGGTTTGCCCGCACCGTGGTCGCGCCGCTGGCGCAGGAGATCCATCGCGCCAACCTCACGGTGCCTGAAGCGCTGCTGCAACCCATGCGAGAGATGGGCATGTTCGGCCTGTCGATCCCGCAGGAGTATGGCGGCAGCGCCACCGGTGGTGCGCATGACAACGCGCTGATGCTGGCCGTGACGGAGGTGCTGTCTGATGCATCACTGGCCGCTGCCGGCAGCCTGATCACCCGGCCGGAAATTCTGTCGCGCGCGCTGCTGGCCGGCGGTACGCAGGCGCAGAAGGAGCGCTGGCTGCCCCGCATGGCCTCCGGCGAAATGCTGTGCGGCATCTCCATCACCGAACCGGACTACGGGTCCGATGTCGCAAGCCTTCAGCTTGTGGCCACACAGGTTGAAGGCGGCTGGCGGCTGAATGGCGCCAAGACCTGGTGCACCTTTGCGGGCAAGGCCCACCTGCTGATGGTCGTGGCCCGGACGAACCGCAGCCGCAGCCTGGGCCATCGGGGCCTGTCGGTCATTCTGGTGGAGAAGCCGTCGTTTGACACGCACGAGTTCCGCGTTGAATCGCCCGGTGGCGGCACGCTCACCGGCCGCGCGATACCGACCATCGGCTACCGCGGCATGCATTCCTATGACCTGGCGTTTGAAGATTTCTTCGTCCCTGCGGACAACCTGATCGGCGGCGAGGCGGGCTTGGGCAAGGGCTTTTATTACACGATGGCCGGCATGACGGGCGGCCGGCTGCAAACTGCAGGGCGCGGATGCGGCGTGATGCGCGCCGCCATCAAGGCGGCCGTTGCGCAGGCGCAGGACCGCAAGGTGTTCGGCCGCGCGCTGGCGCAGTACCCGCTCACGCAGATCAAGATCGCCCGCATGACCGCCAGCTGGCTGGCCTGCCGCGTGCTGGCCGAGTCGGTGGCGCTCACGCCGGGCAGCCCGACTCACTCGATGGAAGCAAGCCTGGCCAAGCTGCTGGCCTGCCGCAGCGCCGAGCAGGTCACGCGCGAGGCGCTGCAGATCCACGGAGCCATGGGTTATGCCGAAGAAACGCCGGTGAGCCGCCAGTTTGTGGATGCGCGTGTGCTGTCGATTTTTGAAGGCGCCGAGGAGACGCTGGCCTTGAAGGTCATCGCGCGCAGCCTGCTCGAAGGCGCGCTGCAAACCGCAGGGAAGGAATCTGCATGACTTACAAAATGCTTGATGGCCTGCGCGTCATCGAAAGCTCCGCCTTTGTCGCCGCGCCGCTGGCCGGCCTGACGCTGAACCAGTACGGCGCCGATGTGATCCGTGTGGACATGATCGGTGGCGGCCTGGACTATGCGCGCCTGCCGCGCATGGAGAACCGGCGCAGCCTCTACTGGACCGGGCTCAACAAGGGCAAGCGCTCTGTCGCCGTGGACCTCAAGCGCCCCGAAGGCCGCGAGCTGGTGCAGGCCATGGTGACCGCACCGGGTGAGGGCGGCGGCGTGCTGCTGACCAACATCGCCACGCCGTGGCTGGACCATGCACTGCTGGCCCAGCGCAGGGCGGACCTGATCAGCTGCATCATCCAGGGCAATGCCGATGGCAGCACGGCGCTGGACTACACAGTCAACTGCGCGGCAGGCTACCCCGCCATGACCGGCAATGGTTCACTGGAGCATCCGGTCAACAACGCCTTGCCGGCCTGGGACCTGGCCTGCGGCTACCAGGCAGCCTTCACCATCCTGGCGGCGGTCATGCGCCGCAAGGCGACGGGCGAGGGCGCGCTGATGAAGATTGCGCTGTCTGACGCGGCATTCACCACGTTGTCGCACCTGGGGGTGATGGCGGAGGCGGAGTTGCTGCTGCAGGACCGCCCGGCCATCGGCAACAACCTCTACGGCGCTTTCGGGCGCGACTTCGGCTGCTCGGACGGCAAGCGCGTCATGGTCGCGGCCATCTCCATCGGGCAATGGCAGTCGCTGGTGAAGGCCTGCGGCGCGGGCGAGGCCATTGCACAGCTGGAGGCTCGCACAGGCGCGGACTTCCGCGACGAGGCGCAGCGCTATGCGGCGCATGACGCCATCAGCGCGTTGATCGAGCCGTGGTTTGCAGCTCGCACGCGCGAGCAGGCTGAGCGCGTGCTGGAAGAGCACCGCGTGTGCTGGGGTCGCTACGGCACGGTGCGCGAACTGTTGGCCAGCGACGCGCGGGTGGATCCGGCGAAGAACCCGGTATTCGAACACATCAACACGCCAGCCGTCGGCCCGCACACCGCCGCTGGCGCCACGGCGCGGCTGGAAGGCGAGGCACGCGAACCCACGGCGCCCGCGCCGCTGCTGGGTGCCCACACCGACGAGGTACTCCACCAGGTGCTGGGGCTGGACGGCGCCGCCATCGGGCGCTTGCATGACGCGGGTGTGGTCGCGGGGCCGGAGCGTGACCCGACCCAGGCGGGCGGCACCCGCGTCACTTCCTAGAAATTCAGCCAGGAAGAAGCGTTTTCCCGGACTTCAGGGTCCGCCTGGTAGCGTGCGCGTTCATCGCGCCAGCTTTGAAGCAGCGGCGCAATCCCCATTCCTTTTGCGAGGCGCTTGAGTCGGGCTGCATTCATGGGCTCGATCTCCAGGTCAAACGGCGGGCGCGTCATGCGGCTGCGCGGCGACGCGCCCAGGTAAATCCAGTCGAGCAAGGCCTTCTCGGGAGTCGCGCGCCTGTAGTCAAAGCGGGCGTCCTGCAGGTCTTCATACCGTCCAGCCCGCTCGTCGTTCAGGTGCGCCGGCATCGCGAAGAAGCGGAAGGTGCCTGCCTGCGTCTTTCGGTCAGACACCTGCGGCGTCGCCCATCCGGCCTCAATAGGGATGATGCAGGTGACGGTGTCGCCGAAGTTGTTGGTCAGTCCTGCCTGCTCCAGCACCCAAGCCAGGCTCACAATGCTTCGCGAGCGCACCCACTGCGCTGCAGCGGCCGGGCTGACGTTGCGGTGGCCCAGGCGGTTGAGGTAGACGCCTTTGATGACAGGCTGCAGCTTTTGCGACTGAACAAGGTCCTTCAGCCAGCGCTGGATGGTAGGCCTTGAAGGAGCGCCCGCAGCACTGGCGGTCGCAAGCATCTCTACCATGCCTGTGGTCAACACCGCCGGCGTGTCAGCGCTCATCAGCCGGGCTTCAGCTTCAAGTTTCCATTCGGGCCTCATGGCGGCAAGCCCTTGAGCAGAAGCGCCTCGCCGGCCCAGCGTTCCACGGCTTCGCCCACAGCCAGCGTGTATTCGAGCCAGCGCTCTTCGTCGAGCATTTCGCGGACGTCAGGGGGCAGGTAAGGCAGGAGTTCTTCCCGCGCCAGAGCAAAGCCGATGCCATCGAGCTTGTTGGTGGCACCCTCTTGGATGCGCTCCAGCTCTGCGGCCGGCGCCGACGAGAGCAGGCGGGCCGGGCTTGCGCCTGCATTGAGAAGGTCGTAGAGGTCATAAATGTCCCGAGGCACATTGCGGGCTTCGGACATGGCGGCGGCAACTTTCATGGCTGCCAGCATGTCGCCTGACCAGGACTCCACCAGAAATGGCGCCATGCCATAGGAAGAAGGCGGCACCACGGTTTCCTTGCGTCGTTCACCTGCGTTCAGGTTTCCCCTGCCGGAGACCTCAACCTCGAAGCGCAGGGACACACCGCCATTTGTTTCACCGGCCAGGCGGGCGCGTATCGTGGTCGTGGTGAGCTTGGTCACCTCAGCTTCCGGCCGCCGGATGCCTGCTACCGATGCTGCCCGCACGAGCGTTTTGGGCAGGCCGTTTTTTGCGCTCTCAAGGGACATCGAAGATTCCCGGTCAAAGTCGATATCCTTGGTCAGCCGCATGCTGCCAAACACGGCGCGCATGGCCATGCCGCCCTTGAGTATCAGTCGTGGGCCGTACTGGTTGACGATTTCCCGTAGCAAGGCGACCTGGCAGCGGTCGATGGCGGTGAGACGGTCGTCAAAGCCTTTCTCCGATGGACTGTATATAGCACCCATAAATCATTTTTTGATATTTACATGCTAAATATACTGGGTCCGTCCCGGGATTGCAAATCGCCTCAGGCGAGGGAGAGGATATCGTTCAGGCTCTCCAGCACCATCCGGAATACGCCAGCTGGAGCCTGTTTGATGGGGTGAGGCCTGGCTTTGCGCGCTCGCCAGTCCATTGATTTTGGTTGATGGGTCAGGATGTAGCAGGGCTCTTTCTTCGGGCCTTCAAGGCGAAGCGCGAACGGGTTGGTTTCATTCCACTCCGCATGTGTCATCGGCAATCCAATCACCAGGCCCGTCCGGTCATTGAAGGCCGCAGTGGACAACACCAGCATCGGGTGTTCGCTCTTGATCTCACGTCCGGCCTGGGGATCAAAATCAATCCAGATGACGTCCCGCCGGTCCGGAACCCACCCCTTTGGTGCCCCTGTTGCCATCAGAAGCGTTCAGCGCCAAGGGGCGTTCCAGTGCCGAACTCGCCGCCATGGATGGAACGGTCGTACAGCTTGAGTTTTTGCTGGAGGGAAAGCCTCGACTTGGTCTTGACGACCAGATCACCGCCCGGCAGCACCTCCACGGACACCTGCGTGCCGGGTGCCAGATGCGCCGCGCGCGCGGCAGAGCTGGAGATGCTGATTCCCAGACCATTGCCCCATTTCTTGACGACCTGGCTGCCCTTGAATACCGCTGTCATGTACTGACTCCTGAGTGTTTATACATTGTATAAACTTAATTCCCTGACGTCAAAAGACGGCTTTGACTACGCACTGTGTCGAGGGTCAGTAGCGCCGGTGTGTCAGTGCATAGCCGCTCCCGGCATAGATGCCGCCTACAGAACAAAAAATGAAGGCGGCAGACCGTGCAGGTTGGCGGACGGGACAAGAACCGGTAGCCCCGAGCCCTGGCGCCCGAGTTACTCTGCGCGAAGCTCTCTGCAGCGCCTATTTTTCTTTAAAGAAAACTCAATTAAATCAATGAGTTACTGCGGTTATTCTTTGAATTTGTTCTTTTTATTCTTTTTTCGGAACCCACTTCGGTGTCTTGCGCGTCCCGACATTGGTAATAAGCCCGGCAACTCGCATGCTTGTCAGCAAATTGCCTATCTTGGTCTGCTTCTGCGTCTCATCCAGAGCGTCGCCCAGGCGGGTCCACAGGAGCTTGTCAATCTCCTGCCGGTTGGCAGAACCAAACTTGGCGAGGTAATCGCTGATCTGCTTGATACAGAATTCATCGTCCTGCCCACGTGTATTGATGTATTCGACCTGGGTGGCGGTCGCCGAGGCGATGGCGGCTGACACATGCAAATGCGGCCTGCGGCCCTCAACAAGCCCGGCCTTTCGCAATCGGCGGGTCGTCGCCTCATCGATTGGCAATTTCTTTTGCACCCGATCCAGGGCCAGAATGTCGGAGAGCGGCAAATTGGTCTGCTGAATCAACATGCGGCTGTAAGCCATGTCCACGACCGCGCCGTGCAGAGTCATCTTGACTGCATTCGGCTCACCCAGGTCATAGTCCGGCATCGGAAAATAGCGACGGGCCTGACCAACGTGCATCTCATGAATGCCGTATCCCATGGTGTCGATCATGTTCAGCTCGGACATGGCCTGAATCAGGAAGGGGTTGCGGTAGCGCCTGGGAGTCTTGTGCCCGGCCACATAGTCCGCCGGCGCGCCCTCAAAAAACGCGCCCTCGCTCTCAAAGACCAGACGGTCCAGCGTTTCAGTGACGAGCACACGTCCATTGCGTGCGTAATCCTGGTGCGCAATGCAGTTGTGCAGGGCTTCCAGCACGATCTTGCGGTCGTACTTGGCCACTTCCACCGGCACCAACTGGTTGTTGGGTATTCCGGACGACCGTGAACGGTGATTCCGGCGGATCGTGAACACCGATTCCGATTCATCGTGAACAGGGATTCCGGCCGATCGTGAACGATTTCGGGCATTGACCGGAATCACCGTTCACGATGCCGGAATCAGGTTCTGCAGCGTGTGACGTTGCGCATATTTCCCTAACCATGCGGGTAGCCTCAACAGCTTTGCTGGAGTGGGCATGCCCGATACCCGAAGGATCAATATGCGCAAGATACGGGACGTACTGCGTCTCAAACTTGAAGCCCGACTCTCCCACGAGCAAACCGCCGCCGCCCTGGACATCTCCAAAGGCGTCATCACCAAGTACCTCACGCTGGCCACTGCCGCAGGCCTTGAGTGGCCGCAAATACAGGCCCTGGATGACACCGCGCTGCACAGCCGGCTGTTGGGCACACCCCGGCGAGCCAGTGGCTTTGTGCAACCCGACTACGGCCGCATCCACCAGGAGCTGCGCCGCAAGGGCATGACACTGATGCTGCTGTGGGAGGAGCACAGCACCCAGCACCCCGGCCAGGCCACGCACAGCTACTCCCAGTTCTGTGAGAACTACCGGCGCTACGCCAGGAGCCTCAAGCGCTCCATGCGCCAGATCCACCGCGCCGGGGAGAAGCTGTTCATCGACTACGCCGGACCCACGCTGGAGCTCATTGGCGGGGGTCGTGCCCACATCTTTGTGGCCGCCCTGGGAGCATCAAGCTACACCTATGCCTGCGCCACGCCGCGCGAGACCATGGCAGACTGGCTGGGTGCCACGGCCCTGGCCCTGCGCTTCTTCGGGGGCGTGCCCCAACTCATCGTCCCTGACAACCCCAGGGCCCTGATCGCCAACGCCGACCGCTACGAGCCCCGTGCCAATGAGACCGTGCTCGACTTTGCCCGGCACTACGCCACCTCCTTCCTGCCCGCACGCCCCTATCACCCGCAGGACAAGGGCAAGGTCGAGTCTGCCGTGCAGGTGGTGGAGCGCTGGATCCTGATGCGCCTGAGGCATCAGAGGTTTACCACGGTGCAGGAGGTCAACGAGGCGATAGCGCCCTTGCTGGAGCAGCTCAATGCCAAGGCGTTCCAGAAGCTGCCAGGCAGCCGGGCCAGTGCGTTTGCGCAGCTGGACGCCCCGGCCCTTGGAGCCTTGCCGGCGCAGGGCTGGGAGCTGGCGGTCTACAAGACCGTGCGCGTGCACATTGACCAGCACATCGAGTTTGAAGGCCACCGCTACAGCGTGCCCCAGGCCTTGGTGGGCCAGGCGCTGGAAGCCCGAGTCACCGCACACACGGTGGAGTTGCTGCACCGCGGTCAGCGCGTGGCCTCACACCTGCGCTGCGCGCACAAGGGCGGTTTCACCACGGTGGCAGAGCACCTGTCGGCGGCCCACCGGGCGCATCTGCAGTGGACGCCAGAGCGCCTGATTCACTGGGGCAGCAGCATCGGTGTGGCCACCGGCGCCCTGGTCACGCGGCTGCTGGAGACACGCAAGCATCCCGAGCACGGCTACCGGGCCTGTCTGGGCCTGCTGGCCCTGGCCAAGCGCTTTGGCAAGCCGCGGCTGGAGGCGGCCTGCGTGGTGGCGCTGGAGCTGGGCACCACCAACAGCACCCATGTGCGCGACATCCTGATCAATGGCCGCGACCAGGTGCCGCCCAGCACCGCGTCGCAATGGACCAGCCCGGCTCATGCCCATGTGCGTGGCCCGGGCTACTACCAGTGAAGGCGCACCAAATGACAGTCACCCCAACGACAACGACACCGACAACGACAACGACAGGAATTGCCATGATGATGAACACGACGATTGAACAACTGCGCAACCTGCGCCTGCCCGGCATGGTCTCAGGGCTGCAGGAGCAGCTCACCCAGGCCGGCATGACGGCACTGAGCTTTGAGGAGCGCCTCACCCTGCTGGTGGACCGTGAAGTGCACTGGCGCAATGACAAGCGCCAGGCCCGCTTGCTCAAGGCTGCCAGGCTGAAGTACAGCCAGGCCAGCATTGAAGACTTGAACACCAGCGCCGGGCGTGGCCTGGAGCGCAAGGCGGTGATGAGCCTGGCGCTGGGCGAGTGGATTGAAAGTGGCCACAGCGTGCTGATCACCGGTGCCACCGGAGTGGGCAAGTCCTGGCTGGCCTGTGCGCTGGCCCAGTACGCCTGCCGCCGGGGGCACAGCGCGCTGTACCAACGCGTGCCACGCCTGGGTGGAGAGCTGCGCATTCGCCACGGCAACGGCACGTTTGGCAAGTGGTTGCTGCAACTGGCCAAGACGGATGTGCTGCTGCTTGATGACTGGGGCATGGCGGGTATTGACAGCCAGACCCGTGCAGACTTACTGGAGATCATTGACGACCGGGCCGCCAACAAAGCCACCATCATCACCAGCCAGCTACCCATCGACCACTGGCATGCATGGATCGGTGACGCCACCATCGCCGACGCCATGCTGGACCGTTTGATGCAGCGTCATCACCGTTTCACCCTGACGGGCGACTCTCTTCGCTGAGCAGCCCAAATCTGGCAAATCAGCAAGCCAATCCGCACCCATCGTGAACGCCCGCCTACAATTTGCTTGCGCAATCTCGCACGCTGCGCAACCGTTCACGATCGACCGGAATCAGTGTTCACGATCGCCGGAATACGCA
>CAZFKW010000132.1:0-641 GCA_964519795.1 uncultured Ramlibacter sp.
AGCGTCCCGCCGGTCCCGTCAAGGGCGGTGCGCGCCGCCTCACCCAGCTGGCCGCCGTGAAACAGCAGCTTCCTGGCCTCTGCCAGCGCGGCGCGCCCCCCCGGGGTGAGCGAGACGCCCGTGGTTTCGCGGTTGAACAGCTTCACGCCCAGCTCGGCCTCCAGCTTCTGGATGGAGACCGTGAGGGGCGGCTGGGCCATGTGCAGCTTTTCAGCGGCGCGATGGAAGTTGAGCGTTTCGGCCAGGGTCACGAAGTGGCGGATGCGGCGCAGGTCCATGGCAGTGCTTCGTCTGGCGTGAGGGGCTGGGCGTCAGCCCTTGAAAACCGGCGGCCGCTTGGCCAGAAAGGCCGCCACAGCCTCCTTGTGGTCGTCCGTCTGGTGCGACATGGCCTGGAATGCGGCTGCCATTTCCAGCAGGGTGTCCAGCCGCGTATGCATGGCCTCGCGCAGCAGCCGCTTGGTCAGCCGCACGGCATGGGGCGGGTTGGCGGCAATGCGGTTGGCCAGGTCGTGTGCGGCGGGCAGAAGTTCTGCCGCGGGCACCACGCGCGAGACCAGGCCCCAGTTCAAGGCGGTCTCGGCGCTGATGACGTCGCCGGTGAACGACAGCTCCGATGCGCGCGACAGGCCGATCAGCCT
>CAZFKW010000132.1:651-9767 GCA_964519795.1 uncultured Ramlibacter sp.
GCATGCTCCGATGCAATGCGCACATCGCACATGCAGGCCAGGTCCATGCCGGCGCCGATGGCCGCGCCATTGACGGCGGCAATGACGGGCACCTCCAGGTTGAACAGCGCCAGCGGCAGCCGCTGGATGCCTGTGCGGTACTCGTGCCTGATGTCCATGCCGGTGACTTCGCCGGACGCTTGCCGCTCCATGTCCTTGATGTCGCCGCCCGACGAGAAGGCTGAGCCCGCGCCGGTGAGGATCACGGCTCGCACGCTGCGGTCGTTGTGGATGCGGTCCAGCGCCGAAAGGAAGTCAGCGACGGCGGAATTGCCCGTCAGTGGATTGCGGCGCGCGGGCTCGTTCATGGTCAGCGTGACCACATGGCCCCGCTGCTCGTAGAGGATGAAGTCAGCCATTGATTTGTCTCCAGGTGGTGCAGAAAGAGCCCTAGGGTAAGCCATGAGATGGTCAATACCAATCCAGTATCGATATCGGTCAATATGATATTGGACGAATGGCTGGACAGTTCGTATTCTCCTGCCAATGCAAGCATCACCCGAATCAAGGCCGAAGACGGCGCTGGGTCACCTGAAAGTGCTGGACCTGACCCGCATTCTTGCCGGCCCCTGGGCCACGCAGAACCTGGCCGACATGGGCGCCGAGGTCATCAAGATCGAGCGGCCCGTGGTGGGGGACGACACCCGCACCTGGGGCCCGCCCTTCCTCAAGGACCAGGACGGCCGCGAGACGCCCGACTCGTCGTACTTCCTCAGTGCCAACCGCGGCAAGATGTCCGTGACGGTGGACCTTGCCACGCCTGAAGGCCAGGACATCATCCGCACGCTGGCCCGGGACGCCGACGTGCTGGTGGAGAACTACAAGGTGGGGACGCTCGCGCGCTACGGCCTGGCCTGGGAAGACCTGCGCAAGATCAACCCGCGCCTGGTTTACTGCTCGGTCACCGGCTTTGGCCAGGACGGACCCTACGCGGCGCTGCCCGGGTACGACTATATTTTCCAGGGCATGGGCGGCCTGATGAGCATTACAGGCGTTCCTGACGGGGAGCCCGGCGCGGCGCCCATGAAGAGCGGCATTGCCATCAGCGACCTGATGACCGGCATGTACGCCACCACCGCCATCCTTGCGGCGCTGGAGCACCGCCATGTGAGCGGTGAGGGCCAGTACATCGACATGTCGCTGCTGGACTGCATCGTGACCATCAACTCCTACCAGGCCATCAACTACTTCCTCTCGGGCAGGATTCCCCAGCGCATGGGCAATGCCCACTCCAATATGGTTCCCTACCAGGTGTTCCGCTGCAAGGAGGGCGACATCATCATCGCCGTGGGCAATGACGCGCAGTACGCCGCATTCTGCAAGGTGATCGGCGTGGAGCATCTGGCCACCGATCCGCTCTATGCCACCGGCCCGCAGCGCAACCGCAACCGGGCAACGCTGATCCCGCCGATTGCGCAGGCAATGCTGGCCAGGACCATGGAGGAATGGGTTGCACTGCTGGAGGCGAACAACGTGCCCTGTGGCCCGATCCACAACATGAAGCAGGTGTTTGAAGACCCGCAGGTCAGGCACCGTGACATGCAACTGTCGCTGCCGCATGGCGCGGGCGTTGATGCGCCGGCCGTGGCCAGCCCGATACGGCTGTCCGCGACACCGCTGCGCTACGGCAGATCCGCCCCCTTGCTGGGTGAGCACAACGAAGACATCCTCGGCACACGGCTGGGCCTGGGCGCAGAGCGCCTGGCCGAGCTCAAGGCCGGTGGCGTCATCTGAACCCCGGCGAGGAGGCAGCCATGGCCGACATTGACATCACCCTCAGCGGTGCAACAGCGGTGCTCACCATGAACCGCCCCGACCAGCGCAATGCACTGGACTACGGCATGCGCGAGTCCTTTGCGTCCGCCGTGGCACAGGTGCGCGATGATGCTTCCGTGCGCGCCGTGATCCTGACAGGCGCCGGCGGCCACTTCTGTGCCGGGGGCGACGTCAAGGTGCTGGCGCAGCACCAGGGCGGCAAGCGCGACGTGTTCGAGGGCCGCGAGCGCATCCGCAAGCTCCATCGCTGGTTTGACGAACTGGTGGACCTTGAAAAACCGGTGATCGCCGCTGTGGATGGCGTGGCCTTTGGCGCCGGCCTGTCGCTGGCTTTGTGTGCGGACTTCGTTCTGGCAACACCGCGCGCAAAGTTCTGCGCAGTCTTTGCCCGCCTTGGCTTTGTGCCGGACATGGGCGCGATGTACCTGCTTCCGCGCGCGGTGGGCCTGCCTCGCGCGAAGGACCTGGTGTTCACCGGGCGCGTCGTCGGCACCGACGAGGCGCGTGACATGGGCCTTGTGCACCGTGTTGTCCAGGGCGACCTGATGGAAACGGCGCTGGAATTTGCCGCGCGCTTTCACAGCGCACCGACCGAAGCGCTTGGTATAGCCAAGAGCGTGATGAACCGCGCTTTTGAGTCCGACCGCAAGGACGTGTATGCGCAGGAGGCAATGGCCCAGGCACTGGCGCGCGAGAGCGATTTCCATGGTGAAGCCGTGCGCCGCTTTGTTGCCCGGGAGACGCCGCTGTACCTGTGGCCTGACGAGCCTTCAAAACCCGCAGCATGAGCGTCGCTGCCGACTTCCACAATGGAGCAGCCGTGCCAGGCCCTGTACCCGATGCTCAGGCAGTACGGCCGGAACTGGAGTACTTTGCGCATCTTCTGCAAGGCCGGTTCATGCTGCAGCGTTCACGCAGCAGCGGAGCCTGCTTTTTTCATCCACGGGTGTCCGCGCCTGTGACCGGTGCGCGCGACCTGGAGTGGGTCGAGGCATCCGGTCGTGGCACTGTCCACGCCACGACGGTCGTGCGTGTCAAGCCGCCGCAGCTACCCTACAACGTCGCACTGGTGGACCTGGAAGAAGGTCCGCGCGTCATGACCCGCATTGAAGGCATTGCGCCAGATGCAGTGCGCATCGGCATGGCGGTCAAAGCGCGCATCGGCATGCAGGATGGCAAACCCCTCCTGCTGTTTGATCCAGCGCCCGAATTGGAGCGTGCCGCGTGATGACGGACAGGTTTCCCCGCGGCAAGACGGCCATTGTTGCCGCAGCCACTTATGGCATGGGTGAATCGCCCGGCATGGGGTCAATGGATCTGGCGGTTTCAGCCAGCCTTGGCGCGCTGGACCAGGTGGGCCTCAAGCCTGGTGATGTCGACGGACTGTTCATTGCGCTGCCTGACGATTTTCTCTCGGGACTGGGTTTTGCCGAGTACCTGGGAATCCAGCCGCGCATCACGGAAAACAACCGCACGGGCGGCTCGGCCTTTCTCACCCATGCGATGTGGGCGGCGCTGGCCATTGAAGCAGGTCAATGCGACGTCGCACTGATTGCCTATGGCAGCAACCAGCGCACCGCGTCTGGCGGCCTGGTCAGCGCCATGCGTCCCAACGCGTATGAGGCGCCATACAAGCTTGGCCGGCCCGTGGGAGCCTATGCCCTGGCCGCCTCGCGCTATATGCATGAATTCGGCCTCAAGCGCGAGCAGCTGGGCGAGGTCGCCCTGGCAGCCCGCGGCTGGGCGCAACTCAACCCCGACGCTTTCCTGCGCGACCCGCTGACCATGGACGATTACCTCGCGTCGCGCATGGTGTCGGACCCCATCAGCGTGCGCGACTGCTGCCTCGTGACTGACGGCGCGGCCGCTGTGGTCATGGTCAGCGCAGATTGCGCGAAGCACCTGGCGCAAAGGCCGGTGTACCTGCTTGGCGCTGCAGCGGCAACCGATCACCGGGACATTACCTCCATGCCCGACCTGACGACCACGGCGGCCGTTCACTCAGGCAGGCGGGCGTTTGCCCAGGCAGGCCTGACCCCGGCCGATGTCGATGTGGTCCAGGTGTATGACGCATTCACCATCAACACCATCCTGTTCCTGGAGGACCTCGGCTTCTGCAGGAAGGGGGAGGGTGGCGCATTCGTGGAGGGTGGCCGCATTGCGCCGGGCGGCGAGCTGCCAGTGAATACCAACGGGGGAGGGCTCTCCTGCGTTCACCCGGGCATGTACGGACTCTTCACCATGGTTGAGGCTGCGCAGCAGCTCATGGGCGTCGCCGGCGCCCGCCAGGTCAGGAATGCGCAGGTGGCCGTGGCGCACGGCAATGGCGGTGAACTGTCGAGCCAGGCGACGCTGGTGCTGGGGACCGGGGAAACACTTTGAAATCTGCAATCAGGAAAGCACAACATGGCAATGAATGATCCATCCGGTGACGAATCGCTCTCGCTGGCAGGAAAAAGCATCGTGGTGACGGGGGCGGCGCAGGGAATAGGCCGGGCCATTGCGGCGCTGGCGCTCAAGCTGGGCGCGAACGTCACGGCCGTGGACCTCAACGGCCATGCACTTGAGGCGCTGCAGGTTGAATCCGGCGCGGACCGCCTGCTTCCCATGACGGGCAGCGTGGCCGATGCCGCGTTTGCGCAGCAATGCATGGACTCAGCCGTGCTGCGGTTTGGCGCGGTCCATGGCCTCGTCAACAACGCCGGCATCACGCGCCCCGCGATGATCGAGAAAATGACCATCGGCGACTGGCAGCAGGTGATTGACGTTCACCTGACCGGCTCCTTCCATTTTCTGCAGGCCGCTGGGCGCCACATGCTGGCGCGGGCACGCGCGGGCGACAAGGCGCAGGGCTCGATCATCAACATTTCCTCCGACGCAGGCAGGCGCGGCACGATCGGGCAGGCCAACTATGGCGCGGCCAAGGCCGGGCTGATGGGCCTGACCATGTGCGCGGCGCGTGAATGGGCCAGGTACAACGTTCGCGTCAACACGGTCGGGTTCGGTGTGGTGGACACCCCAATGACCGAGACGATTCGCAGCGAAAAGTTTGCCGATACTTACCTCGCACAGATCCCGCTGGGCCGCTGGGCCGGGCCGCTGGAAGTGGCCCGGCCCGTCTGCTTCCTGCTGTCCGACGCTGCGTCGTACATCACGGGGCAACACCTGTCCGCCAACGGCGGCTACACCATCGGGCTTTGACCATGAGCGAGTTGCTGCAGTCCTTTCGCCTGGCCGCGTTGCCGGCGCATGCCGAGTCTTTTCGTGCCGGGGTCAAGGCCTTCCTGGCAGCAGAGCAGCCGGCCGCTCCTGCCGATGTGCGGGCCCGATCGTGGATGGGCCATGACGCCGCCTTCAGCCGCAAGCTGGCTGCACGGGGCTGGGTTGGCGTGACCTTGCCGCGGCGGTACGGCGGTGCGGAAATGGATGCGTTCTCCCGCTTCGTGCTGGTGGAAGAGCTGCTGGCCGCCGGGGCGCCCGTGGCTGCCCACTGGATTGCCGACCGGCAAAGCGGCCCGCTCATCAACAGGTTCGGCACCGAGGCACAGCGGCAGTTCTACCTGCCAAAGATCTGCGCAGCCAGCGCCTTCTTCTGCATTGGCATGAGTGAGCCCAACTCGGGTTCAGACCTGGCCAGCGTCGGCACCCGGGCTGTACGGCAGGAGGGCGGCTGGCGTCTGAACGGCCGCAAGATATGGACGACGCATGCCCAGCATTGCCAGTACATGATCGCGCTGGTGCGCTCATCAGGCGAGCCGAAGGACAGGCAGAAGGGCCTGTCGCAGTTCATTGTGGACCTGACGCTGCCGGGCGTGACGGTGCGGCCTATTGCCGACCTGACGGGCGATGCGCATTTTGCCGAGGTCTTTTTTGACGATGTGCTGCTGGCCGATGATGCGCTGGTTGGCACGGAGGGCAGTGGCTGGGAGCAGGTCAATGCGGAGCTGGCCTATGAGCGCAGCGGTCCGGAGCGTGTGTATTCCAGCATCGTGCTTCTGCAGCGCTGGATCGAATGCCTGCGCTGCAGTCCTGACGCGCAGCAGCATGTGCAGGCGGTGGGACGGCTTGCCGTGCATCTTGCGACCTTGCGCAACATGTCGGTCGCTGTGACAGCCTTGCTGGCCGGCGGGCAGAGCCCGGTCGTGGAGGCGGCGCTGGTCAAGGACATCGGGACTGAATTCGAGCAGGGCATTCCCGCGCTGATTGCTGGTGCCATCGCCGCGAACCCGGATGCCGCCGTGGACGACGAGCTTTACCGCACCGTGGCCTACGTAAGCCAGGTCGCGCCGACCTACTCACTGCGCGGCGGCACGCGCGAGATCCTGCGCGGGATGATTGCACGTGGCCTTGGCCTGCGTTGAACGGGAACTACCATGTTTGCACAAGCCATTGAAGACATCCTGAAGGACCACTGTTCGCCGGCCGCTGTACGCGACATCGAGGCCGGCGGGTCACCAGCCGCCATGTGGAGCGCGCTTGAGAACGCCGGGTTCCTGGAGCTGCTTGCTACGGAAGACGCGGGCGGCGCATGCCTGCCCTTGCCTGAGCTTTATGACGTGCTGGCCGTGCTGGGCCGGTACGCCGTACCGCTGCCAGTGGGCCAGACCATCGTGGCACGTTCGCTGCTGGGTTCAAGCCCGGCCCCTGCCGGAATGATCACGCTGGCGCAGGGCTTGCGCCGTGATGACGCGGGCCTTGTGCATTGCGACCTGACGCCGTTCGGCATGGTGGCGGACATCGTCATCGCAGCGGATGGGGGCGACTTGCTGGTGCTGCCTGCGGCTGGCGCGAGGCGCGCGCCAACAGGTGTGCACGCCAGCCTCGTGGCATCGCTCGCGTGGCCCGAAGGTGCAGGCGTGCGGTTGCATGGTGGCGGCATGCACCTGCCGGCCTTTGGCGCAGCGCTTCATGCGGCGCTCATGGCCGGTGCCATGGGCCGCGTGTTCGAGCTGACCCTGCAGCACTGCAACGACCGCGCACAGTTCGGCAAGACCCTTGGCAAGTTCCAGGCGGTGCAGCACCAGCTCAGCGTGATGGCCGAACATGTGGCGGCAGCTTCAATTGCCGCACAGGCCGCATTCCGCACGGCAGCGATGCAGCCGGCACTGCTGGGCGCGGCTGTCGCCAAGTCACGCGCCAGCGAGGCCGCAGTGCTTGTGACGGCAACCAGCCATGCGCTGCATGGGGCTATCGGCATCACACAGGAGTACGACCTGCAGCTATGGACCCGCAGGCTGCAGGAGTGGCGGCTGGCCCATGGCTCGGAATTCCACTGGAACCGGGTGGTGGGGCAGATGGTGCTTGACGACAGCCGGCCCGTGACTGACATGGTGCGTGACATCTGACGGCAGACCTGGGTCCGAATGCCCGAAGGCTGGCGCGGGGTGGTCAGCTTTACTCGAAGGTCACCTGGTCGGCAATCAGGATGCCGCTGACGACATGCGATCCCGTTACCGCGACGCGCACGCCGTTGGCCAGGTCGCCCGCGGTGCCATTGGTAAACACCACCCCCGGGCCACTTGCGTCAATGCGCTGGCCCTGTACCCGGAAGTTGGCCGCAGAGGTGTAGTTGCCTACCGCACCGGCGACGTCAAACCTGGCCGGCCCGCCCGTGCCAGGCACATGGCGAATGCGGACTTTGGTGGCGACCAGAACGCCGCCTGACATGGTTCCGGTGACCTCCACCTTCACGCCGTTGCCGATCGAGCCAGAGGGGCCTCCGTTGATGATTGCCGCCGATGCGTCAACGGTCGTGCCCATGACCTTGAATGCGCCCAGCGACGAGAAGTCAGTCACGAGGCCGGCCAGGCCGAGGGGCGTTCCGTCCGTTGCCGGAACCTCATACCACAGCTGCATCTGAGTGGCCTGCAAGACCGCGCCCACAGGGGCGGCCAGTGCACGCACACGGACGATCTGGCCATTGGCAAGTGTTGATTCCGCAAGCCCGTCGACAAAGGTCGCTGCGGAAAAGTCCACTGTGAGGCTGCCAAGGACAAAGGTCCGCGACGCCGTGTCCAGGCTGGTGACGGAGCCGGAAACGACAGGCGCTGCGGAAGCCGCAAGCCGCTCGATGCGGGTCGCCCTCAGTGTGCCGGCCGCACCTGGCAGCCCGTAGATCTGGACGTTGTCGCCATTGGCCAGCGCGGTAATGTCCGTCAGCCCGGCACCGTCGTAGATGGTGGAGCTGTCGGTCGCGACCAGAATACCCGTGACTTCAAAGGTCCCATCCGTGCCATCGCCAGTGTTGATGCCCGAGACCGTGCCGCGCAGGTCTGCGGCTGAAACGACCTGCGTCGCTGTGGAGCTGTTGAGCCCGTCCGTTGAGGTCCCCGTGACGCGCGTGGTCATGCCCAGTTGCAGGCTGCTGCCGCCCTCGGTGCTGATGGTGGCGCCTGAAATGTCATGGTGCACGCCGTTCACAATGATGCTGCCGAAGCCATCGATGGAGCCGACGAAGACCGAGAAGACGCCTGTTCCCCCCGAGCCCGGGCCGCCACCACCTCCCCCGCCGCCACCACCTCCGGCGCCACCGCCGCCCCCCCCACTGCCACCGCCGCCCCCCAGGCCGGCGAATCCGCCAGCGCCGCCGCCGCAGGAAACCAGCAGTACGCACGCCAAGGCGAGGATTGCGTTCAGGAACCTCTTCATCGTTTCGTCTCCTTGCCATCTGGCGTTTGCGGACCCGCGTCGCCCGCTGATTCCTGTTCGTCTTCGTGATAGGCGTAGATGCCAACCCGGATGCGCCGGGTTCCGGGTTCAGCCTGCGCATCAAGTGCGCCAGTCATCTGCTCGAACAATTCGCGATGCAGGCTGTCCCAGCGCGCGCGGGCCAGCAGCTCGATTCGCGCGCAGTCGTCGGCCGACAGGCCACCCATGAAAATGGCGCGCTCCAGCATGGGAGGCTGTCCGCCCAGCGTGTTGGACACCGCAGCCTGGAGGTGGTCGCGCGTGTTGTCGCCCAGGAACGCCAGCATGGCCTGCAAGTCCTGGGCGGGGACGAAGGCTTCTGCCGACAACTCCACGTGGTTGCCGTCTTCCGTGGCCATGCCAAGGCGCACCAGTTCGTCAAGCACGGCACGGTGATGCACATCGCCGCGGCTTGCCTGCCGTGCGACCGACTCGAAGCTTGGCTCTTGTGCACCGGGAACGTTGGACAGGCGCCGGTGCGCAGGGTCGCGGGCGGCCATTTGCAGCCACAGGGTGAAAGTCTTGGCGGAGGACGACCACTCCGTGCGCGGCAGGGCTTCGTTCATCCGGCGCAGCCGCAGCGTGACGTCCTTGCGGTTGATGCCGGTTGTGAC
>CAZFKW010000133.1:0-9749 GCA_964519795.1 uncultured Ramlibacter sp.
GAAGGGCCAGGTGGAGGCGACGGGGTCGAAGGGGACGATGATGGCGCGGGTCTGCCCCAGTCGCACGGTGCTGCTGGCACCCTTCCAGACACTGGGTGTGACGACGGCCTGTCCGGCGTCAAAAAGCTTGATGCCTTCAAACGCGGTGTAGCCCCAGTTGAGCAGCTTCTGGGTTTCATTGGCACGGGCGTTCTCGCTCGCGGTCCCCAGCACGATGGACAGCAGGCGGCGGCTGCCGGGAGCCGCAGGTGCGCCGGCAGACGCTGGCACTGCCAGGTTGGGAAATTCGCGGCTGGCGGTGGCGATCAGGCAGTAGCCTGCGGCGTCGGTGTAGCCGGTTTTCAGGCCATCGACCGTCGGGTCGCGAAACAGCAGGAGATTGCGATTGCTGTCGTTGGCCGCCGGCGTGCCTTCGTAACGGTATTTCTTGATGGCGTAATAGCCGATGTAGTCAGGGAAGTCCTTCATGAGCCGCATCGCCAGGGTCGCCAGATCCCGCGCGGTGGTGGTGTGGCCGGCTTCAGTCAGACCCTCCACATTGCGGAAACCGCTGGATTTCATGCCCAGCACCTTCGCCTGTTCGTTCATGAGCTGCACAAACCGCTCGACGCTGCCACCCACGCCTTCGGCCAGCGCCACGGTGGCGTCATTGCCTGACTGGACGATCATGCCTTTGATGAGGTCTTCAACCGGCACCTTCATCTTGGGGTCGATGAACATGCGCGAGCCCGGCATTTTCCAGGCGCGCTCACTGACCGGGAAGGTCTGCTTGAGGTCAATCTTCCTGGCGCGCAGGGCGTCAAACACGAGGTAGGCCGTCATCAGCTTGGTGAGCGACGCAGGCTCCACGGGGGAGTCGATGTCTTTTTGCGCCAGGATCTGGTTGGCGGTGACATCCATCAACAGGTACGAACGGGCAGCAATCTCCGGCGGCTGTGGGACTTGGGCCAGTGCGGCGGTACAGAAGGAGGCGGCGGCCATCACGAACAAGGCGGCTCGCCGCGCCATCGAAAAATAGGTCATGCAGGGAAGATTCGGGTAGTTTGGAAACAAAAAAAAGGGGTCCGGGCGGGCGGCAGCGGTGCCGCGCGGGTCAGGCCTTCAAATGGCGGACAACCAGGTTTTTCAACAGGGGCAATTGTCCATGAAAGAAGTGCCCGCCGCCAGGGATGACTGTGACTGGAAGTGTCTGGGGCCTGGCCCAGTCCAGCACGGCGGCGAGGGGCACGGTATCGTCCTGCTCGCCATGCAGGACCAGCGTGCGCTCATGTGTTTCAGGCGGCAGCGTTGCGACACTGAAACGTGTCGCGGCGGTACCGACCAGCACGATCTTTTCAATACCCCGCGACGCATGAAGCGCCGCGACGGCGTGGCTTGCCACAAACGCGCCGAACGAGAAGCCGCCAATGGCCAGGGGGCCTTCAGGCGCAGCCTGTTCGACGATGTCCAGCATGTCCTGCAACTCGCCCCGGCCTTCATCATGCAAGCCCTCAGAGGCGCCCACACCACGGAAATTGAAGCGCAGCACGCTCCAGCCGGATTGAACGAAGGCGCGCGCCAGCGTCTGCACCACCTTGTTGTCCATGGTCCCACCAAACAGCGGATGCGGATGCGCCACGATGGCGACGCCGCGCGGCGCGGATTCAGGTTCGTCACGCAAGACCTCGATGGCGCCAGCGGCACCTTTCAGGATGAGCTTGCGGGTATTGGCGTTCACGGCCGGCGGGTGGGTGTCTGCACTCAACGTCCCAGGTGGGGCGGTGTCTGCAGACGCTCGACCACTTTCCCGTTCTTCAGGTGGGACTCAACGATTTCATCGATGTCGTCCGGGTCCACATAGGTGTACCAGACGGCCTCGGGGTAGACGACTGCCACGGGTCCTGCGGCGCAGCGGTCAAGGCAGCCAGCCTTGTTGACGCGCACCTTGCCGGGGCCGGAAAGCCCGGCAGCTTTCACCTGTGCCTTGCAACGGTCAAAGCCCCGCTGGGCTTCGTGGTGCGCGCAGCAGTCTTCGCCGTTCTTGCGTTCATTCAGGCAGAAGAAGATATGCCGCTCGTAATAGGACGCTGTGTCGTTCGGGGTTTCACTCATTTCCGGATTTTAGGCGCGCCCTGCGGGCCACATGCCGCGCGGGGCTTCAGGCAGCCCGCTCGCTGCGCGAGACGCGCAGCACCACATACATGAGCACGCCATAGGGCCACAACCAGCCGAGCCACTGCGCGAGCCCATGGAAACGGATGAAGCGCCCCTGCTCCCAAGTCTGCAAGGTCTGCGCAAAGTATGCTCCGCCCGGCGTCAGGTTGAGAAGGCTCAGGTGCACGGCCAGCACCAGCAGCAGCAGCGCCGCGCAGCCACGCCTGGGCAGCGGCACCAAAGCCAGGCTCAACACGGCCGCAGCCGCGATGCCGATCTGCACCGGCAGGTTCAGCCAGGTCCAGGCGTGCGAGGGGCCATAGCTCAGCGCGGCCGACAGCGCCGTGACGCCGATGCCTGTGGCCAGGGCAGCCACCAGGAACAGGATGCGCCTGCCCATGGAGCGGATCACGCAATACCCGAGCAGGCTGGGGACCAGCGCCCCGAGCATCACGCAGAAAAGCTCGGCACCCGGCACCATGGGCTGCAACTCGACCTCCCGGACGGGGAGCCATTCGAGAAACGGGGTGTCCACGAACACCTCAGCCAGAAACTCCTCAAGACGCTCCAGCACCTGCCCCAGGCCAAATGGCAGGGCGGCAGGAAACAGCAACGCCGCCGGCCACAGCGCCAGAAGCACCAGTGCGCCCCGTGCGTCGTCCACGAACCAGCGGTGCCGGAACCTGCTCCAGCGGTCGATGGCGCCGAGTTTCTCCAGCAGCCAGGCCACGATTGCGCCACTCCATCCACCTGCGGCATTGAGCGCCATGTCCACATTGGACGGCACACGCGCCGGCAGGTAGCCCTGCAGCGCTTCCATGACCAGTGACAACAGCGCACAGGCCAGTGTGGCCAGCATGATGGCGCGGTGGTGGCGTGCCGGGCTCCCGCTGCGCAGCGCGCTCAGCGCAAGAAGGAACCCCAGTGGCGCATAGCCCAGCACATTGGCGGCCACATCAAAACCCGTCCAGTAGCGTGGCAGGGGCGCAGAGAGAAAGGACCATGGAGCGATGCCCTGGTCGCGCCAGTCGCCGAACGGGTACAGGCTCGCATAGACGATCAACGCCGCAAACGTCAGCGCGAGGGGCCAGGCCGAGGTCTTGTGCATCGGCCCCGGGACTTCAGAACGGCTTGACGACCACCAGGATCACGGCAGCGAGCAACAGGATCACGGGTATTTCATTGAACCAGCGGTACCAGACGTGGCCCCGCTCGTTGCGATTGGCGTCGAATTTGCGCAACAGCACACCGCAGGCATGGTGGTATCCGATGGCCAATGCCACCACAACCAGCTTGGCATGCATCCAGCCGTTGCCCGGGCCGCGGCCGATGCCATAGCCCAGCCACAGCCACACGCCGAGCAGGACTGCCGGTATGGCCAGAATGGTCGTAAACCTCAACAGCTTGTGGGCCATGAGGAGCAGCCGCTCGCGCTCCCGGACGGACTCGGACGGTATGTCCTGCGGGATCTGCGCCAGGTTCACCAGGATGCGCGGCAGGTAGAACAGGCCAGCAAACCAGCTGGCAATGAAGACAATGTGGAAGGATTTGACCCAGAGCATTGGCACCGAGTGTAGCCCGCAGCCTTCAAATCGGAGCGACTTCAGGTTGCCGCAGTGATTTCGGGTTGCCCCAAAAAAAACCCCGGTACGAGACCGGGGTGGGAAGCCTTTTTGCTGTCACACATCAAGGCACCCGCTCAGGGAAGAAAAGCGGGGAGCGGCGAACCGCCCGGTGGTAATTTAGCAAACACTTGGACCGGATTCAAGGGGCTCGGCCATCTTTACTTGCAGGCCATATGGCCGGAAGACGGCCGTTGCGATAACAATGAAAGGCGCGCAGGCGCGCAGGATCAGGCACAATTTTCAACATGACCATGCCCGCCCCTTTCCCACTCGGCCGTCCGCGCCGCCTGCGTCGTGACGAGTTCACACGAATCCTTGTACGTGAGCACACGCTCACTGCGCACGATCTGATCTACCCGGTATTTGTACTCGACGGCAATGCACGGCGCGAGGCAGTCGCGTCCATGCCCGGTGTCGAACGGCTGAGCCTGGATCTGCTTTTGCCCGTAGCCGAAGAATGCGTGGCGCTGGGTATTCCCGTGATGGCTTTGTTCCCGGTGATTGACGCCTCACTCAAGACTCCCGACGGCCAGGAAGCCATGAATCCCGATGGCCTTGTGCCACAGGTCGTACGGGCGATCAAGAAGGAGTTTCCAGGTCTTGGCGTGATGACTGACGTGGCCCTGGATCCTTTCACCAGCCATGGCCAGGATGGGCTGCTCGATGCCACCGGCTATATCCTGAATGATGAAACCGTTGAGGTGCTGGTCAAGCAGGCACTCACTCAGGCCGAAGCGGGTGTGGACTTCGTGGCGCCCAGCGACATGATGGACGGCCGCATTGGCGCCATCCGCCGGGCTTTGGAGGACAGGGGCCTGATCCACACACGCATCATGGCCTACAGCGCCAAGTACGCCTCGGCGTTCTACGGGCCGTTCCGCGACGCCGTGGGGTCCTCAGGCAACCTCGGCAAGAGCAACAAGAAGGTCTACCAGATGGACCCGGGCAATACCGACGAAGCGCTGCGCGAAGTGGCCATGGATATCGCGGAAGGTGCGGACATGGTCATGATCAAGCCCGGCATGCCCTATCTGGACGTTGTGCGGAGAGTCAAGGACCGGTTCCACATGCCAACCTTCGCGTATCAGGTGAGCGGCGAGTACGCGATGCTCAAGGCTGCGGCGCAGAACGGCTGGCTGGACCACGACGCCGTGATGATGGAGAGCCTGCTGGCCTTCAAGCGCGCCGGAGCCGATGGCGTGCTCACGTACTTTGCAATCGAGGTCGCCCGTCAACTGCAGGCAAAATAGTTCGCGGCCATGCGCGTCTTCACCATCACCGGCGCGGGTGTCATCGAGACGTCGGAGTTGCCCGCAGCCCTGCCCGCGACCGGCTATGTCTGGATTGCCTGCGCGCGGCGCGAGTTCGAGGTGATGCAGGCGCAGGTGCAGGCCACATTGCAGGCCCTGAGCGGCACCCAGATCGTGGATTTGCACATTTCTGACCTGCTGAACAACCAGTTGCCATCCCACTATGACTACACGTCGCAATACGACATGCTCGTATTCCGCCGGCTGGCAACCGGCCAGACAGAGACCGACCTGAGCCAGCCGGGACAGATCCTCACGCAGCACCCCCGCCGCTCCGGCCCGCCGGTCCTGCGCCGCATTGACACCAGCCCGGTGGGCTTTGCGGTGTTTGACCGCGCGCTCGTGACTGTCCATCCGACCGACTGCGCCGTGCGCGATGCCTATGCCGCCAAGCTGCTGAGCGCCACACCACCCGACACGCGGGTTGCCGGTTCTCGTTTGCCTGCAAACCCCGCAGACCTGATGCTGCGCATAGTCAACCAGATGGTCGATGGCTACCTGGACCTGCGCCGGGAGCTCTCGCGCCAGCTGGACCACTGGCAGTCCGAACTGCTGCAACCCAGGAGCCGCTTCAACAACTGGACGGCGCTCCTGGAAGCGCGCCTTTCGCTGCACCAGCTCGATGAGATCTGCGAAGACCAGCGCTCAGCCATACAGGACTGGATCGACGCGGTGGAAACCTGGCCAGACCCGGCCACGCCGGCTGCCCAGCGCGAGCGGGACCTGCTCAAGGTTCGCAGCCGCGATGTGCTGGAACACATTGAACGCGTGATCCACCATGTGCAGCGGCTCGAGCAGAACGCCGAGACTGCGGTCCAGATGCATTTCAGCGCACAGAGTCACCGCACCAATGACATCATGCGCACGCTCACGACGCTCACAGCCATTTTCCTGCCGCTCAACCTGATTGCCGGCATCTTCGGCATGAACTTTGATTTCATCCCGCTGATTCACCTGGAGTCCGGGTTCTGGTGGGCGATGGGGTCCATGGCGTTCACCACCATTGCGCTGGTGCTGCTGTTCTGGCGCAAGCGCTACCTCGCGCGGTCGACGCGCTGACCCGGCCGCGGTGTATGGGTGACGAGCAAAAGCCCGGGCCGCCACCGGTGTATGTCGGCACTTCGGGCTGGGTCCTGCCGCCTGCGGGCGGCCGCGCTTTTCCTGACGCTGAAGGCCGGCTGGAGCGGTATTCCTCGCGGCTCAATGCTGCGGAGATCCACACGTCTTTCCAGCGTGCGCACCCTGCGACGGTCTATGCCGAATGGGCAGCGTCGGTGCCGGACAATTTCAGGTTCAGCGTGAAGATGCACCGGGCGATCACCCATGACTCGCGCCTGGCCGGGCCGGTCCGGTGGATTGACGAGTTCGTCAGGGAGACCAGCGGCCTGGGCGACAAGCTGGGCTGCTTTCTGATGGAACTGCCGCCGAACCTGGTGTTCAACATGCAGGTCGCGCGGCGCTTCACCACGGCGCTGCGCGAGCGGTTTTCAGGGGCTGTGGCCGTGGAGCCCCGGCACAAAAGCTGGTTCAAGCCGCAGGCCGATGTGCTGCTGGCCGAGGCACGGATTGCAAGGGTGCTGGCCGACCCTGTTGTTCATGAGCCCTCCGACATCGCCGGCGGATTCCAGGCTCTCACCTACTGCCGGCTGCATGGCTGGCCGACGCTGTATTGCTCGGCGTACGGCGATGACCGCATACGCGCGTTGGCCGAACGCATTGCCACGGCCCGGCAGGCCGGCACGCAGGTCTGGTGCATTTTCAACAACACCGTCAGGGGGAACGCGACTGGCGACGCGGTGAGCCTGGCTTCACGGCTCGCGCTCAAGCCGGCAGTGGCCTGACTGCCTGTCGGCCAAAGGCATTTTTTAGAAGAATTTTTTGTATTGTGATAATTAGAATCTGACCCCAATTGTTTGGTCACTTCACGCCGAACAGGGTGGCGCCGTTGTCCCAGGCAATTTTCTTCGCAATATCTGCAGGCAGGTCGCCAAGCCAGACGCGATAGCCCTTCATCAGTTCGTCGTAGGCATCCCAGCGCGGGTTGATCCAGGTGTCCGACCCGATCATGAAGCGGCCGGGGTACCTGAGCATCAGCTCGCGCCACTCGGGACACAGCTTGCCATCCGCGCAGGTGAGGCCCGGGCGGTAGGAAAGCTCTCCCATGAGCAGCGGGTACTTGGCGAACAGCTCATTGACGCGCGCTGCAGGAACACCGCCGATGCCGGTGTGGGCCCAGATGATCCTGGACTTGCGCCCTTTCGACGGCGCGTTGCCCATCAACAGGTCGATGGCTGTGTCGTCCACATGGGCCAGGATGGCAAGGTTTTTTTCTTCGGCAAAGGCCATCAGCTTTTTGGCGATGGGGCCGTTGGCATTGGCGCTGTCGTAGAGGTGGAACTCGCCGATACCCTTGTACGGCCCACCGGCGGTTCCACGTGCAAACTCGTCCCGTACCATTTCGTAAATGCTGTCATCGCGAAACCAGTTGTTGTAGTCAGCGCGGTTGCGGTACAGGCGCACGAATGGCACCACCGTCACACCCGCATTGCGCGCAGCCTCGCTGCCGGACAGCCGCCTGGTGTTGTCGTTCGGACGGGAGTTGGACAGCACTGCACGCACGCCATTGCGTTTCATGCGCGCCAGCACGTCAGCCGGCGGATGCGGCCCTTCCTTGCCGTCCCAGGCCTCGACGTTGTAATGCATGTGCGCATCAAACAGCGGGCCGCTGTAGTCAGCCGCCTGCGCCGGACCCGCAAGGCCTGCGGCAATGGCCGCAGCGAACAACAGGGTACGCAGCTGGCGCATCGTGTCAGCCCAGGTGCTTTGCGAAGAACCCCAGCGTACGTTCCCGGGCCAGGTTGGCGGCCGCTTCGTTGTAGGACCCCCGGTGATCACAGTTGAAGCCGTGGTGCCCCTTGTAGATGTGGATCTCGACATCCGGGTGCGCCTTGCCGAATTTCTCGACGCTGTCCAGCGGGATGTAGCTGTCGTCATCGGCAAAATGCGCCTGCACCGGGCACCTGGGCGTGCGGGCGATCTCCTGGTCTGTTGTCACGCCTCGGCCGTAATAGGGCGCGGCAGCCGCGACACCTTCCAGCAGGCATGCAGCGCGCCAGGCCAGCAACCCGCCGTAGCAATAGCCCACTACGCCGACCTTGCCTGCCTGCGCCGCGTAGTTGACTGCCGCCTGCAGGTCCGTCATCACGCCGGGTGCCGGCAGGGCTTCCACACCCGTCTTGAGAGCCATGCCCTTTTGCATGTCCTCGGATGTGTAGCCCAGTTCAACGTCTGCCTCCACGCGCTGGAAGGTTGCAGGTGCCACGGCCAGGTAACCCTGCGCTGCGTAGCCATCCGCAACTTCGCGGATGTGCGGGTTGACGCCGAAGATCTCCTGGATGACGACCACGCCACCCTTGGGCTTGCCTGCGGGTTCGGCGATGTAGGCCTTGACGAGAGTGCCGTCGGCGGATGTCAGGTCGATGAATTTTCCCATGTGATGCTCCTTGTTGTACGAAATGATCGATTGGTGAATTGAACTCTCAGGAACGCAGTTTGCGCTCCACAAAGTCGAGCCGGTCCTGGCCCCAGAAGATCTCGCCGTCGATGACATAACTGGGCGCGCCAAAAACGCCGGCGTCAATGGTCGCCTGCGTGTTGGCGTCGTAGCGGGCCTGAACGGCCGGGCTGCGCGACTGCCCGAGCCGCGCCGGGTCAAGGCTGCACTCGGCCAGCAGCCCGGCCAGCACCTGGTCATCGGCAATGTCGCGTTCCTGCGCCCACACGGCTGCAAATACCGCGCCGCTGAGTTCCATGGCGGCGTCTGCGCCGTCCTGCTGTTCGACCGCAATGATCAGGCGGGCAGCATTGTCCCCGCTTACCGGGAAGAACCTGGGCTGGACGTTGATGGGAATCTTCAGGAAGTCCGCGAAGCGCTTGAGCTCAACCAGCCTGTAGGCCTGGCGCTGCGGCGCGCGCCTGCCCAGCGGCAGACCGCCCGAGACCGGAAACACCTTGCCAAGGTCATTGGGGAGCACGCGCACGGTGGCGCCGGTGGCGCGCGCCATGGCCGCGAAGCGCGCATGACCCAGGTAGGTCCACGGGCTCTGCGGCGCAAAGTAGTAATCGACGGTATGGCTCAAATCTGTCTCCTGGTTGTGAAGCCGGGCTGTCGGCCCGGTTTGCTGCAGGGCGGCAGCCCTGATGTTTTAATGCTGGTTTGTAGCCCAGAAGCGGACATTGTGCAGGAGGCGGGATTTTGGACAAGATCATGTTGGTCACTGGCGGCAGCCGTGGCATAGGTGCAGCAACGGCGCTTGCCGCAGCCAGGAAGGGCTACGCCGTAGCCGTCAACTACACGGCCAATGCATCAGCGGCTGACGACGTGGTGCGACAGATCCGCGAGAGCGGCGGCACCGCGATCAGCGTGCAGGCCGACGTGGCGCACGAGGACCAGGTGCTCGCCATGTTCAGCGCGGTTGACGCACAACTGGGGCGGCTGACTGCGCTCGTCAACAACGCTGGGGTGGTCGACGTAACGGCGCGGCTTGACGAGATGACCACAGAGCGCCTCAAGCGGATGTTCGAGATCAATGTCATCGGCTCCATGGTCTGCGCGCGCGAAGCCGTGCGCCGCATGAGCACCAGGCACGGCGGAGGAGGAGGCGCCATCGTGAACCTGTCC
>CAZFKW010000134.1:0-5316 GCA_964519795.1 uncultured Ramlibacter sp.
TGTCTCCCGCCTCGCGGGACTCGATCTTTTTGACCGCCTTCATCACGTCGATCGCCTCGATGCCGGCAATCGGGCGGCTGCCCAACACGGGGTAGATGTCCGCCTTCAGCGAGGCGGCGATCCGCTTCTGCGTCACCTCCTTCCAACGGGCAGATTGGTGCTCGAGCCACTCTTTTGCGACCGTCTCAAACGTATGTTCGGCCTCGATCGCGCCTCTCAGCTTTTCAGCCTTCTTAAGCGCGCCCGGGTCCTTGCCCTCCTCCAACTGCTGCCGCGCTACGTGCCGCCGATCACGCGCAGCCCTCAGCCCCACGCGGGGGTACACGCCGAATGCCAAACGCTTTTCTTTGCCCGCAAAACGGTACTTCAGCCGCCAGTACTTTGAGCCCGTTTTCGAGACCTCGAGGTACAATCCATCACCGTCTGCATACTTGCCCGGCTCCACTAATGACTTAATTTTTGAGTCATTAAGCTTCAAATAATACTCCTAAATAGCTACACCACTGGGGGCACATTTGGGGGCATTTTACCCTCAAAAGACGTGGAAACCCACTATCTGCGCGGGTTTGTGTGTACTGTCGAGGGGACCAGTTGTCGAAACCTGCCTCCACGACACCGACAGCACGTAGGACTCTGACTACTTCAACTTGCGGTGATCGTTTGACAGGGGTGGAGCGCCGGGCTGCCTACAGTGGAATCCCCACCAACAAGGAGCCCCCCATGAGCAAAGCACCCGCCCGCAAGTCCGATGCCGTGACCTTGCTTGACGACGAGCACATCGCCGTCAAGAAGCTGTTCCAGGAGTTCAACAAGCTTGCAGAAAACGACGCGCCTGCCGACGAGCGCAAGGCCATTGCAGACAAGATCTGCACCGAGCTGACCATCCATGCGCAGATCGAAGAAGAAATCTTCTACCCGCCCGTGCGTGAAGCCACCGGCGACGACGACATGATGGACGAGGCCGACGTCGAGCATGCCGGCGCCAAAGACCTGATTGCGCAGATCTCGGCCATGGAAGCCGACGAGAGCCACTTCAACGCAAAGGTCAAGGTGCTGGGCGAGATGATCGACCATCACGTTGGCGAAGAGCGTGACGCCATGTTCCCGAAGGCCCGTGGAACGGACCTGGACCTTGCGGACCTGGCGACAAAGCTCGCCCAGCGGCGCAGTGAACTGGAAGCGGAAATGACCGCAGCGGCCTGACCAGCCCCCTCCCCCCTGCCCCTGAAGAGCAGTCTGGAGGCCGCTATTGCGGCCTCAAGTCCGTTCCCGGCCCAGATCACGCCCGGTCCTTGTTGCAAAAGGTCCGGGCGGGTGCTAACCTGAACATGAGCCCATAGCGCATTCAAAGTGCCTGCGGCATAAAAAAGGGAACGCGGCGACCAGGGCTCGTTCCGGCAGAGGGGCTTGACGCCTGAGCCTGCCGGTACAGGAGGCAAAGTGGAAGCAGGGACAACTTCCGGTAAACAGCGCCCGTGCGCAGGCCTGCGAGGGAGTTGCCGTGGATAGCGCTGTCATGGCCCAGTCGCGCAGCCTGTCCCATGTGGATGCCAGGCTTGGCGACCTCCTGGAGTCCACCCCTGATGCCATTGTCATGGTGGACGCATCCGGCCGTATCGTCCTGGTCAACTCGCTGGCCGAGCGCCTCTTCGGCTATGCCCGCGACGAGCTCCTGGGCCAGTCTGTCGAAGTACTTTTGCCTCAAGGCTTCCGTGCCAGGCACGTGGCCCACCGCGACGGCTATTTCAACCACCCGCACACGCGCACCATGGGCGCAGGCCTTGAGCTTCACGGCCTGCGCAAGGACGGCGTGCAGTTCCCTGTCGAGATCAGCCTGAGCCCGCTCAGGACCGAGTTGGGAACGCTGGTGATGAGTGCCGTGCGGGACATCAGCGGGCGCCAGCGCGCCGAGAAGAAGTTCGCCCAGCTGCTTGAGTCCGCCCCCGATGCAATGGTCATCGTCAACGGGAAAGGCGAGATCGTGCTGGTCAATTCCCAGACTGAAAAGCTGTTCGGATACCCCCGCGAACTGCTGCTCGGCAAGCCTGTGGAGATGCTGGTGCCCGCCCCGTACCGGGCGCGGCACCCTGCGCACCGGCAGTCGTTCTTCCAGCATCCGAGAGCCAGGGCCATGGGAACCGGCTTTGAGCTCAATGGCCTGCGCGCCGACGGCTCGGAATTTCCCGTCGAGATCAGTCTGAGTCCGCTTGAAACAGAAGAAGGCCTGTTTGTCTCGAGCGCCATCCGGGATGTTACGGAACGCAAGCGGTTTGAACAGGCGCTGCGCGACAAGAACATCGAACTGGAAAACGCGGCCAAGGTAAAGGACCGGTTCCTGGCAAGCATGTCCCATGAGCTGCGCACGCCCCTGAATGCCATCATCGGCTTTACCAGCACCCTGCTGATGAGAATGCCCGGGCCCATCAATACTGACCAGGAGCGGCAGCTCACCACCATCCAGTCCAGCGCGCGCCACCTGCATTCACTCATCAACGACCTGCTGGACCTGGCCAAGATTGAAGCCGGCAAGGTGGAGCTGATGCTGGAGCCGGTGAGCTGCCGCGAGGTGCTTGAAGAAGTCCAGGCCCTGCTTGCGCAGGCCGCCCAGGCCAAAGGCCTGCTCTTGCAACTGGACCTGCCGCCCGCCACATTGACCGTGCATGCAGACCGCAGGGCGCTCACGCAGATCCTGCTGAACCTCGCCAACAATGCCATCAAGTTCACCGAGCGCGGCGCAGTGCGCATCCATTGCAAGCGGCGCAGCAAACGCCCGGGCGAGCCGGCCGGCACCCTGTTTGCCGTGGAAGATACGGGCATTGGCATCTCGGATGAGGACCAGACCCGCCTGTTCGAGTCGTTCCAGCGGCTGGGTGCTCCCGCCGGCCGACGTGAAGACGGCTCCGGGCTGGGCCTGCACCTGTCGCAGCGCCTGGCGTCCATGATGAACGGGCGCATCGCCTGCGAGAGCAGCCTGGGCAAGGGCAGCTGCTTTTCGGTATGGCTTCACGACGAGGCAGGCGCATGAAACCGCGTGTCCTCCTGATTGAAGACAACATCCCCAACCGGGACCTGGCCCGCTACCTGCTGGAGGCCAGCGGCTATGCCTGCGACGAAGCCCATGACGGCGAATCGGCCCTGCAGATGGCACAGACCAGCCGGCCCGACCTGGTCATCTGCGACCTCCAGCTGCCGGGCATTGACGGATTTGAAGTGCTGCGCGGCCTGCGTGCGCAGCCCGCCATGGCCGGCGTCCCCGTAATTGCCGTCACGGCCTATGCCATGGTCGGGGACCGGGAACGCATCCTGGGCGCCGGGTTTGACGGCTACATCGGCAAACCCATAGACCCTCAGCGCTTCGTCGCTGAAATAGCCGGCTACATGCGGCTCGGCAGCACCGGCACACATTTGCGCGGGGCCGCACCCCTGCGGTCCGGCAAACGCATCCTGGTGGTGGATGACCGGCAGGCCAACCGGGAATTGCTGGCCAGTGTGCTGGGTTACTTCGGGCATTCCGTGGCCATGGCTGAAGACGGAGCGACTGCGCTGGCGCAAATGCGCTCCGCCATGCCGGACCTGGTGGTCACCGACCTGCTCATGCCCAACATGGACGGCGAGGAGTTGTGCCGGCAACTGCGCAATGATCCGGCGACCTCGGCACTGCCCATCATCATCCATACGGCAAGCTATCGGGCGCGCCAGGGCAGGCAGATTGCGGATCGTGTGGGTGTGAAGTGGGTGCTCCCCAAACCCTGCGAGCCCGCTGACATCATCGCGATGGTGTCGGAGGCGCTGGGGCTTGAGACACCATGGGCGCAAGTGCCGATGCCGGAGCGGGCAGCGGCATCCACCATCGCGGCTGCAGACAACGGCGGCGATGATCCGCTGGCAGCGCTGCACGTGCGCAATGAGCGGCTGACGCTGCTGCTTGAAAATGCCATGCAGATCGCCGCAGCGCAGGGCAAGACACTGGCAGCCGCCGGCCTCGCACAGGACGCCCAGTCCCTTTCGCAGCGCCTGACGAGCCTGGTCAATCTCACTCTTGAAATTTCCCTGGAGCGCGATCCGCTGGTGCTGACCGAGGCCCTGTGCCGCGCCACCCAGGACATCATGAGCGCGCGCTATGTGGGGATCTGTATCCTGGGAGCCGACGGTGTGCTTTTGCAGTTCCAGAGCCGCGGGTTGTCCCGGCCAGCCCGCGATGAGGTAGGGTCGGCCATCGCATGCTGCGCGGCCACGTCCCGGCTGATGGGTCCTGGCCGCGAGGGCCGCATGCTGGTCGCGGCGAAGCCCGGGGACTTCACGGGCCTGCCGCAGGCGCACCCGCCCGTGCAGACCATGATTGCCTGCCGCATCGCCACGCGCGGCTTCAGCCACGGCTGGATGTATGCGGCCGACCGGCTGGGCACCGAGGGCTTCACCGCGGACGACGAACGCCTGATGATGGCACTGGCGGCGCAGCTTGCCACCGACCTCTCAGGGCTGCAGACCATGGCTGAACTGGACAAACGCGTGGCCGAACGCACGAATGAACTGGAAGTGGCCAACCGGCAACTGGCGGCGTTTTCCGCGCTGGTCTCGCACGACCTGCGCTCACCCTTGAGCTCCATCGGCGGCTTTGCCTCCATTCTCGAAAAGAAGTTCGGCAGCGAGATGCCGCCTGCGGCCGCCCGGTATGTCGGGAACATTGCCCGCAATGTGACGGTGATGAACACCCTCATCGACGACCTGCTGAACTTTGCCAGGGCCTCCAACGCCGCCATGCGGCTGGAGCCCATTGACCTGGCCGCGCTGGTACGGGAGTGCATTGGCAAGTTTGCGGACGACATCGTGCGGCGCAGGGTCCAGGTGGAGGTCGGCGCGCTGCCGGTATGCAGCGTGGACCGGGCCCTCATGATGCAGGTGTTGATCAACCTCGTGGGCAATGCGCTCAAATACTCCAGCCAGCAGACCGAGCCCAAGGTGCAGATCGGCGCGCGCCGGGAAGGCGGCGAACACCTGGTGTTTGTGCGGGACAACGGCGCAGGCTTTGACATGAACGACGCCGGCAAACTGTTCACCGCCTTTGAGCGGCTGCACTCCCCCAGTGAGTTCGAGGGCAGCGGCATGGGGCTGGTGCTGGTCAAGCAGGTGATCAACCGCCATGGCGGGCGTGTGTGGGCAGAGGCGGCACCCGGTGAAGGGGCAACGTTCTTCTTTACCCTGCCAGAATAGGCGGTTCCAGACAGGAACCCCATGGCCAAGGACTTCTCATGCATGGAGGACAGCAACCGGTCCTCCAATTCCAGCATTCATGACGTTTCGGACCCGCGCCGCCGG
>CAZFKW010000134.1:5366-7784 GCA_964519795.1 uncultured Ramlibacter sp.
TCTGCGCGGCGGGCTGCAGGTGGCGCTTGGCGGCCTGCTGGCACCTCTGGCCGCAGCCACGCAGCCTGCCGAAACCGCAACATCAGCCGGCCCGCTGCTGGGCTTCACAGGTGTCCCTGTGTCGTCGGCTGACCGAATCTCGGTGCCGCCCGGCTACACCGCACAAGTGATTGCCGCTTGGGGCGAGCCCGTCGGCGTGCCTGGCAACAATCCGGCCTTCAAGGACGACGGCTCCAACACTGCGGCCGAACAGGAAGCGCAGCTGGGCATGCACCACGATGGCATTCACTTCTACCCCAGGGACGGTTCACGCAACGGCCTGCTCGTGATGAACCACGAGTATGTGGATGACGGCCTGCTGTACCGCGACGGCCTGCAGGGATGGTCTGCCGAGAAGGTGCGAAAGGCGCAGGCGGCGCACGGCGTGAGCGTGATTGAAGTGGCACATCAGGACGACGGCAGCTGGGGCATCGTGCGCCCCTCGCGCTGGGCGCGCCGCATCACCGCGCGCACGCCCATGTCGGTTGGCGGCCCTGCTGCCGGCCATGTACTGATGCGCACCGCTGCGGATCCATCAGGCATGCGGGTGCTGGGCACCTTCAACAACTGCGCCAGCGGCATGACGCCCTGGGGCACCTACCTGACGTGCGAAGAAAACTTCAGCGGCTACTTCAGTGGCCCCGACCAGCCCAGCCCACACGAGCGCCGCTGGGGAATAGCCAAAGGCGGCTGGGGTTTGCGCTGGGAAGACCACGACGAGCGCTTTGACGCAGCGAAACACCCGAACGAACCCAACCGGTTTGGCTGGATTGTGGAGATCGACCCGCACGACCCCGACTCCACGCCCGTCAAGCGAACGGCCATGGGCCGCGCAGCCCATGAGGGCGCCACGGTCGCCGTGACGCGGGACGGCCGGGCGGTGGTGTACTCCGGCGAGGACGCCGCCTTTGAATACATCTACCGGTTTGTCAGCCGCGACCGAATCAGGCCCGGCGGTTTCCGCGAGAACGCGGAATTGCTCGACCACGGCACGCTGTACGTGGCCCGCCTTGACCGCGATGGCACCGGCCAGTGGCTGGCCCTCACGCACGGCCAGGGCCCCCTGACGGTGGCCAATGGCTTTGCCGACCAGGGCGAGGTGCTGGTCAAGACGCGCCAGGCCAGCGACCTGCTGGGCGCCACCCGGATGGACCGCCCTGAATGGATCGCGGTTGACAAACAGGGCTGGGTCTACTGCACGCTCACCAACAACACGCGCCGTGGCGCCGAGGGCCGGCCCGGCGTGGACGCGGCCAACCCGCGCGCCGGCAACACCATGGGCCACATCATCCGATGGAAGGAAAGCGGCGACTTTGATGGCACCCGCTTTGCCTGGAACCACTTCGTGCTGGCGGGCGACCCGGCCAACACGCGGGCGGAGGCCAAGGGCAATGTGCGGGGAGACGCCTTTGGCTGTCCGGATGGCCTGTGGGTGGACGGCCGCGGTGTGATGTGGATACAGACCGATGTGTCCGGATCGGTCATGGGCAAGGGCGAATGGGCCAACCTGGGCAACAACGCCATGCTGGCGGCAGACGTCACCACCGGTGAAGTGCGGCGATTCATGGTCGGCCCCGTGGGCTGCGAGATCACCGGCGCCACCGCCACGCCGGACGGCCGCACCATGTTTGTCAACATCCAGCACCCCGGCGAGTCCGCAGGGCGCAGCGACCCCGCACAACCCCGGCGCTTTTCCAACTGGCCCGACTTCCGGCCCAACGGGCGCCCGCGTTCGGCCACAGTGGTGATCCGCAAGGTTGATGGTGGGGTGATCGGCACATAAGGCGGCGCCCGGCTTAAGAAATCCCCTTAAAGCTGCACCTGGGCGGCTTGCGCTGGGTCAAGAGAACAGGCGATAGTGTTGGCATGCTTGGGGCATGAAGAGTTTCACACCTGCCATCCCCGCACCTCAAGGCCGGCTTACTGGCGCACGCCCGTGGCCGGGACAACGCCTCCGACGCCCTCTGGCGGCAAGCATGGTGTATATCGTGCTTGCCAGTGGCTGGATCGCGGTGTCGGACCGGTTGGGAACTGTGCTGTTTCCCTCTCCTGAGCAGTTAACCCTCTTCCAGACCTACAAGGGCGCCGCATTCGTGGTCCTTACCACCCTGGCCCTGTTCGCGCTCTTGTCGCATGGCAGTGCCGCCCGGCCGCAGCCGGCACATCCGCGGCTGCAAGGCATGACGATCAGCACGATGATCTTGACGCTGGTGATGGTCACTGGTGTCCCATTCATGGCGCTGGTCGGCGTAGGCGTGTACCGTGAATCCCTGAACGAGGTGGACAAGGCAAACCGGCTGGTCGCAGCTGTCACGGATCAGGCCGCCTCCAGCGCAGGTGCATTTGCTGACAGGCAAACACGCCTGGCGGCAACGCTGG
>CAZFKW010000134.1:7794-9749 GCA_964519795.1 uncultured Ramlibacter sp.
AGACCAGCGGTGCGCGAGCTTCGGGGTGGACGCTGCGATCCCCTCCTGGAAGGACTGCTGACCATGCGCACGGACCTGGCCGACATCATGACCGTGGACCGTGACGACGCACTGGTATGCGCTGCGTCCGGGGGCGACCACTACCCGATCGCGGCGCTGGAATGGCGCGACGCTCTGCGCGGCGGCGCGCACCGCTATGTGGGGCACCCGCGCAGGAACCCCCGCACCGGAGAGTGGGAAATGGTCATGGCCTACGCCCTCAAGGATGGCGCCGGACCGCAGGGTGCCATCGTTCTGGCGGTCAAGCTCAGCGCCCTGCGCCCCATCGTCGAAGCTGCTACCCACTCAGGCGTCGTGATGTCCATCCTCGACGAGGAACGCTACTTTCTTGCCCGCTCAGCGGAAACGCCGCTACTGACCGGCACACAAATACCCGAGAGCCCTGACGTGGCGCTGGTGCGTGCCCGGCGATCAGGTGAGTTCACTGCGGCCGGCCCGGACGGCATCCGCCGGCTGTACTCCTTTCGCCCGGTGAACGGCGCGCCCTGGGTGGTCATCAGTGGTGTGCCATTGGACACCATTTACGGCGTTGCCCGCTCCAAAGCCGCCTTCTACGGCTCCCTGGGCATCCTGGCCCTGCTGCTGGCGGCCGGCCTTGTCATGACGATAGCCCGGCGCATCACCGACCCCATGCATGCGCTCAGTGAAACCGCCCGCCGGGTATCCCTGGGCCACATCGACGAGCGCGCAGTCTCCGCCGGACCTGCGGAGGTCGCCGAAATCGCCACGCAGTTCAACCACATGCTGGACAAGCTGCCGGCCATCGAACAGGAACTGCGCGAGCTTGCGGCGCGCAACCAGAGCCTGGTCGAGCTCGCGCCCGACGGCATCCTGGTGCAGGACGGGCGCACCGCCGTTTATGCCAACGCCGGGTTCAGGCGGATGTTCGGCATAGCACCTGGTGAATCGCTGGTGCACCTGTCACTGGTGGATCTGACCGAGACCGAGCAATGCACCCGCATGGCCGCGCGCATGGCGCGGCTGGAGGTGGACCCCGGCTCCTGCACAGCGGCCGTATTCCAGATGCGCCGCACCGATGGCACCATGATCGAGGTGGAGCATTCGGCCAGCTCGGTCCTGCTGCACGGCAACTGCATCGCTGTGCAGTCCTACCTGCGCGACGTCACGGTGCGCAACCAGCGGGCGCGCGAACTCGAGGCGGCCAAGGAGAACCTGGAAGAGCGCATCCAGGAACGCACTGCCGACCTTCAGGCCAGCAACGAGGCCCTATCATCGTTCACCCGCTCTGTGGCGCATGACCTGCGCTCGCCGCTGGCCGTGATCAGTGGTTTCGCCAGCCGGCTGGCACGCGCGGTGGACAAGGGCGACATTGTGGAAGCAGCCCGGCATACCGAGCGCATCCAGCGCAATGCCAAGGCGATGTCCGGCATGATTGACGGGCTGCTGAACATTGCGCGCAGCGACGTTGCCGCGCTGGCGCGTGGCCCGGTGGACATGATGCAGCTGGCACGCGAGGTGGTGCAGGAGCATGGCGGCAACGACATGGCGGAGATCACCATCGGCGAGCTGCCGATCGTGTACGGCGACGAGACTACGCTGCGGCAGGTCTGGCGCAACCTGATCTCGAACGCGCTCAAATACAGTGCCAAGGTCCGCTCGCCTGCGGTGGACATAAACGCCACGGCAGAAGCCGGCGGATGGAAGTTCACTGTTACAGACAACGGGGTCGGCTTCGACCCCGCCAGCGCCCCCAACCTGTTCAAGCCATTCGAGCGGCTGCCCGGCTCAGAGGGCTTTGAAGGCAACGGCGTCGGTCTGACCATTGCCAGGCGCATCGTCGAGCGCCACGGCGGCAGCATCGGCGCGACCGGTCGGCCCGGCGAGGGCGCGAGCTTTCACTTCTGGTTGCCGGGAGGGTCGGTCAAGGAGCCAGG
>CAZFKW010000135.1:0-8845 GCA_964519795.1 uncultured Ramlibacter sp.
CTTGGAGGTGCGCCACAGCGACATGATGTTCTCGGTGTTGCGCTTCATGAAGGCGTAGTCCACCAGCGGGTCCCAGGGCTCATGCTCCTGTTTGCAGGGGTGGTCTTCCTTGTCGTTGGCGTACAGGTCCATGTCGTAGCCCGCGCAGAATGCGCGGCCGGCGCCTTCGATGACGATCACATGGACTACGTCCTGCGCGTCCATCCAGCCCACGGCAGCGCGGATCTCTTCCGGCATGGCTTCGCTGATGGCGTTGAGCTTGCCGGGGCGGTTGAGCAGGATGCGGCCTACGCCAGGTGCGTCCGGCATGAGATCGGCAGTCAGTGTGGAAAATTGCGGCACGGTGTCTCCTTGTGTTGAAAGAAAGTCGCTGTGCCGCCAAGCTTATGCACACGCGCCCGGTGGTGCTGTCATCGCAATGACACGGCGGCTCAGGCCGCGAGTGGTTCAACCGACTCGCCTTCAGCAGCCCCCAGCATCATCACATCAGCCAGCAGGCCATACGCTGCTGCCCAGGCCTCGCGGACTTCAGGCGTGAACCTCGGACCCAGGCCTTGCTCCAGCGTCCACAGCAGCGCGCCGCCGACGACCGCGTAGTGCTCATCCTTCACGCCGTAGCCGACATGGCGCGCGCCCAGCCCACGGACGACGGGCACCAGTGCGTCCAGGTTCTTCAGGCCGCCCACTGCAGCGCCGATCATGCTCATCAGCATCTGGCCCTGCTGGCGGATGTCGCCCTTGAACATCGCGCGCAGGGAAGGATCGAGTGTGAACAGGCGGTTGTAGAACAGCTCTGCGGCGGTAGCTGCGATGGGCTTCACGTCGGCGAAGGTTTGCTGGACGAGGTCGATTTGCTGGGGGGTCATGGAGATATCCTGGTAAGGGATGGGTTAACGGATGAATGGAATGGGTGGTGGGCGACTGGGTGCCCGGTTTCGCATGCCGGCGGCTCAGGGCGTGAACAGGCTGGCGAGCTTCTGCATCACGACAGCGTCGGCAGCCTGCTTGGCCTCCACGTCGGCCTGGGTGTAGGGCGCCTTGACCGAGGTGGCCAGGTCAAAGCTGTGGCGCGCGCCGGGATAGACCGTGAGGTTCAGCCCCGCGGCGCCTGCCATGTGTGCCCGGTTGACGCGGGTGGTGCAGCTGCCGCTGGTGTACAGCGGGTCGGTGGACGCATGCAGGATTTCCAGCGGAGCATAGGGCAACCAGCTGCTCTGGCTGATGCCGCCAAAATTGTTGAGCAGGCCGCAGCCGGGGTAAAAGGAAAAGCCGCCGGCAAAGCGCAGGCTGCCGGGCGTGGCGTGTGAGCTGTCCAGCGCAGCCATCGTGGCGCTGCCGCCGTTGGACCAGCCGATCAGCGCGACGCGGTCCGCAGGGGCCAAGCCATTGCCCACGATCCACTGCAGCGCGGCCCGTGCATCCTTGGGCCGTTCAATCGCCTCGTCAACCCCGGCCACGCCGTTGCCGCACTGGTTCTGCGTGCCGCGTGGCGTGAAGCTGTCCACCAGCAAGGCGGCGTAGCCGGCGTCATTCAGGCGCTTCGCCCACTCCTTGTGGATGCCTGAGACGCCCTTGGCCGGGTCGCTGTAGGAGTATGCACCCGAGCAGCCATGCATCATGACCACGGTGGGCAGTGTGCCAGTGCCGGCCGGCTTGTACAGCCAGGCCGGTATGACGAGGCCATCGCTGTTGGTGAAGCTCACCTCGCTGGTGGTCACTGGCGCAAGGTTGGTGAGGGTTTCCATGGCGGCGTCAGCGTCGGAACCTGGCATGGGCATGGGCATGGGGGTGCCGTCTTCCTGCAGCATCACGCTGGCAATCACTGCGGCTGGCATGGCTGGCGCGTCGCCGCCGCCGCCGCCGCAGGCCGCCAGGGCCATGACGGCCAGTGTGGCCACGAGTGACAGGTTGAACTGGCGGATGCGGCGCGAAGTGCGCAGGCGGCTGAACTGGATGGGTTTCATGGTTGGGCCTTTGAAGTTGTTCGGTTTGCCCTGACGGGCAGCACGAATACCTCAAGTCCTGTGCCAGACCCGGTTTTCCAATGAAATCAAGGACTTGGCGGATTTCCGGCGGCGCCGGACTGTCTGTGATTGCCGACACCTCCGGCGCCGCCTGCGCAAAACATCAATGAAATCAGTGGCCTGGCGTGTCTGCCAATGCAGACAGTGGAGCGCGGATCTTTGTCACGCTTTTGGGCCAGCGGGCGGCCATCAGGCCTTGAAGCTGGCCGGATCGAGCTGGTGCCGTCCCATCAGCGCATAGAAGTCGGTGCGGTTGCGCTGCGCCATCTTCGCGGCCTGGGTCACATTGCCGCCGGTGATCTTCAGCAGCTGGGTGAGGTAGTCGCGCTCGAACTGCCGGCGGGCCTCGTCAAACGGCAGCATGTCGCCCGCCTGGTTGGCCAGGGCACGCTGCACCAGCGTGGCCGCGATGACCGGCCCGGTGGACAGCACCACGCATTTTTCCACCACGTTCTGCAGCTGCCGCACATTGCCCGGCCATTGCGCGGCACCGAGCATCTCCAGCGAGCCGGGGCCGAAGCCGCTCACTGCCTTGCCGTAGCGCTGCGCCAGCGTCACCATGAAATGCTGCGCCATCAGGGCGATGTCTTCGCGTCGCTCGGCCAGAGGCGGCAGGGTGAGGCCGACGACATTGAGCCGGTAAAACAGGTCTTCGCGAAAGCGCCCGGCGGCCACTTCGGACTCCAGCGTGCGGTGGCTCGCCGAGATGACACGCACGTTGATCTTCTGCGAGCGCGTGGCGCCGACCGGGCGCACCTCGCGCTCCTGCAGCACGCGCAGCAGCTTGACCTGCATGGCCAGCGGCAGGTCGGCGATCTCGTCCAGGAAAATGGTGCCGTGGTTGGCGCTGGCAAAGAGGCCGGGGTTGTCGCGCACCGCGCCGGTGAATGCGCCCTTGACGTGGCCGAACAGCTCGGACTCGATCAGGTTCTCGGGGATCGCGCCGCAGTTCACCGCCACCAGCGCTTCGCGGCCGCGCGGGCTGGCCGCGTGGATGGCCCGGGCCAGCAGTTCCTTGCCGGTGCCGCTGTCGCCATGGATCAGCACCGACGCGTCGCTTTGCGCCATGAGCCGCGCTTCGGCCAGCACCTGGGCCATGCGCGGGCTGCGGGTGATGATGGATTCGCGCCAGGCCTCGCCGGGCTCGTCGCCGGGCCCGTGGATGGGCATATCGGCGCCCAGAGCGACGGATGCCAGCAGTGCCCGGTCCACCTCCGCCATGAGTTCGTGTGCCTCGAAAGGCTTGGTGATGTAGCCGAACACGCCGCGCTGCAGCGCCTTCACCGCATCGGGAATGGTGCCGTGCGCCGTGAGGATCAGCACTGGCAGCAGCGGGTGCCGGCGGTGAACGGCCTCGAACAGCTGCAGCCCGTCCATGCCGCCCATGCGCAGGTCGGTGATCAGCAGTTGCGGCAGCTCGTTGTCCAGCAGGGCCAGGGCGGCCTCGGCGCTGTCGGCCTCGATGAGGTCATGGCCCTCGTGGCGCAGGCGCAGTGCCAGCAGGCGCAAGAGCGTGGGGTCGTCGTCAACAATGAGGATGCGGGCCATACCTTCAGTGCTTCTGTGCGTCAGTGTTGCAGTTGCCGATCAGACGGGCGGTGCGTGTAGCTGCACCCGGAACGTGGTGCCCTTGCCGACGGTGCTGTCCACCGTGATCGTGCCTTGGTGCAGGTCCACGCATTCCTTGACGATATGCAGGCCGATGCCGGTGCCCTGGATGTTGCCCACATTTTTGCCGCGGTGAAATGACTCGAACAGCCGGGGCAGGTCGGTCTGCGGCACGCCGATCCCCTGATCTGCGATAGCCAGCTCCAGGCGCTCGCCGCGGGCTGTTGCGGTGCATTGCACCGGCGATTCGGGCGGTGAGTATTTCATGGCATTGCCCAGCAGGTTGGCCATGATGTGGCGCAGCAGCCGTTCGTCGACGTGGCGTATGGCATCCAGGCCGGTGCATTCAAGCGTGATGCGCCGCCGCCTGGAGTTGGCACGGTCCACCTCGGTGACGATGTGGTCCAGCAACTCGGGCACCGGCAACGGCCGCGGGTCGAAGGCAAAGCCGCGCGACGCCAGCCGGCTCGTCACCAGGACCTGCTCGACCATGCCGTTCATACGCTTCACCGCGGTCTTGATCAAGCCCAGGATCTCCTTGCGCTCTTCGGCGGGGAGGCTGTCGCCATAGTCGTCCAGCAGTTCGACCGATGACAGGATCGCAGCCAGCGGAGTACGGAATTCATGGGAGGCCACCGCCACAAAGCGCGACTTGAGCTCGGACAGTTCGCGCTCGCGTTCCAGCGCGGTGCGGATCTCCTGCTCCACCTGGCGCTTGAGCGTGACATCGGTCAGGAAGTTCAGCGTAGCGGGCGCGCCCAGCCACTCGAACACCACGGCGCTGATCTCCAGCCAGCGGATGTCGCCGTTCGCATGGATGACGCGGAAGTGGTAGTGATTGTCCACCGCCTCGCCGCGCAGCCGCCGCAGGTGATTGCCCAGCACCATCTCGCGGTCATCGGGGTGAATGAACTCGATGAACGGCTTTGACCTGGCGGTTTCCTCGTCCAGTCCGGTCAGGACCAGCGCGTGGGGGTTGGCATACAGGATGTGTCCGCCGGCAGTGACCAGGATGCCTTCGTTGGCGTTTTCCACGACGCGGCGGTATTTGGCTTCAGACTCGGCCAGCGTTCGCTCGGCTTCCGTGCGGCGGCTGATCTCGGCATGCAGCCGGGCCGTGGCGTCGGTTTCGGAGTCTGGCGCTGCACTCATGGTGCTGAGTAGCATAGCTGTAACAAATGCCGTTTTCTGCAGACTCAAGACATAAAAGTCTGGGAACCCAATGTTGGCGACAGTCAGGTTATGCAGCAACAGCATGGTTGCGGGATTGGTATATCAGGGAAAACCCTTGTTCCTGGCTCATCGCAACTTTTCACCGCTCACCCGGTGCCCCGGTGCTCTCTCCCGTGTTTACCGTTCTCCCGCTGGTGGTCCGTGTACGTCACAGGCTGCGTCCCGTCCTGAGGTTGCGCCACGCAAGCCGTGGCAACAGTCCGCAATGACAGGGTATTGGGGCCTACTGGACGAAGCCCATTCCTCTTGACTCGCGCACCTCGGGCTTGATGCGGTGCTCGGCTTCGAGCTGGGCCAGGAATTCTTCCGCACTGAATTCGGCCGCCAGGATGTCGGTCTGCCGCTTCACCGCCGCAAAGTCCCCGGGGCATAGCTGACCAAGCTTTGCCAGCCGCAGGCGTACTTCATCGGTCAGCAGTGACGCGTCGCCGCCCAGCGCCTCGGTTACCAGCATCTTCTCGCGCTGCTCCGCCGTGAGCGGATTGAATCTGATCTTGAAGGTGAAACGCCTGAGCGCCGCCTGGTCGATGCGGTCGAGCAGGTTGGTGGTGCAGACGAAGATGCCGTTGTAGCGCTCCATGCCCTGGAGCATCTCGTTGACCTCTGTCACTTCATAGGTGCGTTGCGCGCCGCGCCGGTCCTGCAGGAAGCTGTCGGCCTCGTCCAGCAGCAGCACGGCCTTCTCATTCTCGGCCTCACGGAACATCGCCGCCATGTTCTGCTCGGTCTCACCCACATACTTGCTCATGAGGTCGCTCGCCTGCTTGATGAGCAGCGGCTTGTCCAGCGCCCTGGCGATGTATTCGGCCAGGGCCGTCTTGCCCGTGCCGGGCGCGCCATAGAAGCACAGCGTGCCGTGGCCTCGCGCCTTCAATGCCTCCACGATGCGCGGAACCTCGAAGCGCGTCTCCACATTCAGCATGCCGATGTCCCAGGTGGTGACGGTGAGGCGGCCACGCTTGTCGCCAGATCGGTTGCCCAGCGCGTGGTCTGCGTTGCGCAGCTGCCGCTCGATCAGGCTTTCCATGGCCGTGCCTTCTGGTGCAACATCGCCTTCTGTGTGGGCCAGTCCGGCAAAGCGCACGGCGGTACGGATCTGCGCCGGCGTCAGGCCCTTGCGCTCAGTGAGCCTGGCGACAAAAGCGTCCGACACTGGCACGCCTTCCAGCGTCTTGCGCACCAGGCCCTCGCGTGCACCGGGCGGAGGCGATTTGAGTTCCAGGTGGTAGGCAAACCGCCTGCGGAAGGCCGGGTCGATCTGCTCGATGCGGTTGGTGATCCAGATGGTGGGCACCGCATTGGACTCAAGGATCTGGTTGACCCAGGCCTTGCCGCTCACGCTGCCGTTGCTGGGCGCGGCTACCTGCTCGGCGCGCGCCATGAGCTGGGCCGCCTCGGAACTGATGGGCGGGAACACGTCTTCCACTTCGTCAAACAGCAGCGCGGCCTGCGCACTTCCCTTGAGGAACACCTGCGCAATCTGGAGCGACCGGTAGCGGTCGCGGCCCGAGAGCGAGTTGCCGTCCCGGTCAGCGTACTCGACTTCAAACAGGTCCAGGCCGGCCGCCTGGGCGACCACCTTGGCCAGCTCCGTCTTGCCGGTGCCGGGCGGGCCGTACAGCAGGATGTTGACGCCGGGCTCCTTGCGGGTGACCGCGTTGCGAAGCAGCGCGCGCAGCACCTGCACGTCTTCATTCACATAGCCGAAGTCACCGAGCACCAGTGACGACTTGGCCGAGGGCCGGGTGAACACCGCCATCAGCTCGCTCTGGTCGCGGTATTCGCGCATCAGCACCGGCGGCAGCTTCTCGCTGACTTTCATCAGGTCGGCCAGGTCGGTGATGTTGTGTTCGGAGATCAGGTTCTCCACCAGTCCGATGCGCTCCAGGCGCGAGCCCGCGCGCAGCGCCTCGCCCACCTCGGCGGCGTTGACGCCCGCTACCTCGGCGATTGCCGCATAGGCCTCCGGCGCATTGTTGACCTTGAATTCCACCAGCAGGCTGCGCAGGTCGCGCTGGTAGCGCGCCAGCGTGCCGTAGAGCAGCAGTGCCCGCTCGGCCTTGTTCAGCTGCAGCAGGCCGGACAGCGCGTCGATGTTCTTCTCGACCAGCGTCGACTGCTTCTTCAGGCTGTGTGTGAGCCAGTCGCCGGTGACGGCCAGCAGCGACAGCAGGTCCTTGGGCTGGTCCTTGGCGTACTCGTCCAGGTAAAAGAACAGCGTGCCTTCTTCATAGGGGCCGCGCCAGACGCCGTGGCGCTCAAGGAACTCGCGGGTGGACAGCGCTTCGTGGGCGCGCCAGAACTCGTTGTCCTTGCAGCGGCGGGCGAGGAATTCGCGCAGTCGCGTGAGCACGGGCGTTGGCCAGGCCAGGTGGCGGCCCGCCAGGGAGAGCAGGCCGTTGAGGTCGCGCCGCACATTGAACTTGGCGCCCTGTTTGGCGGCCAGGGTCAGCACGAAGTGCGAGCACATCAGGTCCAGCACCGGCGCGTCCTTGAGCCCCGGCGAGGGAAGTACCTGCAAATCCAGTGAACGCTTGACCATGCAAAGCCTCCGGCAGCGACATTCGCGCCCTTACGATAACGCGACTTGATACAACATGGAAGACAGTGCTTGTGAGTAATCCGCCACAGGTCAGGGGCTTTTCTGGCGCCACAATCCAGCCATGATCGAAATTGCCGACATTGAACAGGCATCGCAACGCCTTGAGGGGCAGGTGCTCAACACGCCTTTCGTCGAGTCACGCACTCTGTCGCAGGTGGTGAGCGCCCAGGTGTTCCTGAAGTTCGAGAACCTGCAGTTCACCGCATCGTTCAAGGAGCGCGGCGCGTGCAACAAGCTGGCGCAACTGTCGGATGAGGAGCGGCGGCGCGGCGTGGTGGCCATGAGCGCGGGCAACCACGCACAGGGTGTGGCCTACCATGCGCAGCGGCTGGGGCTGCGGGCCGTCATCGTCATGCCGCGCTTCACACCGGGCGTGAAGGTCGAGCGCACGCGGGGCTTCGGTGCCGAGATCGTGCTGCACGGCGACACACTGGACGAGGCGCGCAGCCATGCGCTTGCGCTCGCTGCACAGCAGCACCTGACCTTCATCCATCCGTATGACGACGAAGCCATCATGGCCGGGCAGGGCACGGTGGGCCTGGAGATGCTGCGCACGGAGCCGGATCTGGACACCCTGATCATCGCCGTGGGCGGCGGCGGGCTGATCGCCGGCATTGCCACCGCGGCAAAGGCGCTGAAGCCGGGCATCGGGATCGTGGGCGTGCAGACCGTGCGCTTCCCAGGCATGGTCAACGCCATCCAGGGCACGCACCATCCGCAGGGCATGAGCACGATTGCCGAAGGCATTGCCGTCGGCACGCCCGGCAAATTCCCGATGGAGGTGATCGCGAAGCGGGTGGACGACCTGGTGCTGGTGGACGAAGGCGACATCGAGCAGGCCATCGTCATGCTCCTGGAAATCGAGAAGACGCTGGTGGAAGGCGCCGGCGCCGCAGGCCTCGCGGCCCTGCTCAAGTACCCTGAGCGTTTCAAGGGCCGCAAGATCGGCCTGGTGCTGTGCGGCGGCAACATCGACCCGCTGCTGCTGGCCGCCATCATCGAGCGCGGCATGGTGCGCGCCGGGCGGCTGGCGCGCATCCGCATCAGCTCGCGCGATATTCCGGGCATGCTGGCGAGCATCACGGCCATCGTGGCGGATGCGGGCGCCAACATCGACGAAGTGCATCACCAGCGCGCCTTCACCTCGCTGTCGGCGCAGAGTGTGGAGATTGAACTCGTGATCCAGACGCGCGGCCGCCAGCATATTGCCGACGTGCTGGCAGATTTGCACAAGGCAGGATTCCAGGCAGAGGAGCAGAAGTGAACACTGACACGTTGAATGCCGCGCTCGCGGAATACTTCGCACCCTGGGTGCAGGCGTTGAACCTTCGTGTGGAATCGTTCACCGAGGGCAGCGTGACGCTGCGCCTGCCCCAGA
>CAZFKW010000135.1:8855-9596 GCA_964519795.1 uncultured Ramlibacter sp.
GCACAGCAGCCAGCTGTCGCGCGTGGGTGGAATGCTGTGCGGCCAGGCCATGATGTCTGCGGCGGATACCGCCATGGTGCTGGCGCTGATCAACCACTTTGGGGAGTTCAGGCCCTGCACCACGGTGCAGCTGAACAGCAGCTTCCTCAAGCCGCTGTCCAGCCAGGACGCGCTGGTCGAGGCCCGGGTCATCCGCGCCGGCAAGGCGCTGGCATTTGGCGAGATAGACATCCGCGGCGCCGACGACGGCAAGAGCGTCAGCCGTGCCAGTACTACTTACGCGCTCCTTTAGGGCAGACAAAAGGGGAATGGCCGCAGGTGGCTGTTCGCCGGGGCTAAAATCGCGGCAATTGACTGTTTTGAAGGAAGCTCCCATGTCCACGCCCCAACACGACGCGCAAGTTGAGCAAGACGCCGTTGAAGCCATTGTTCCGATGATGCCCATCGTCCTGCCGGTCGCTGGCGGTGTCCTGATGTTCCTGCTGGCCTTCATTGCCGTCTACATGGCCTGAAGGCCAGGTCCGATAGGTTTACTGCAGCCCGGCTCCGGGCTTGCTCCGCCGCTCCCCGCCACGCGAGCCGGCACCTTCCCTTCCTGTTTTCCCAGCGTTTGAAAGCCCTGATGCGCCAGCATCAAGGCGGCGCTGTCACGCCGTTTTCGCCCGGATCGCTAGCATTTATCTGCGCATAACCTCATGCAAGTTATGCATGATTTTTGTGCTTATTGGAGTGCTTTCTCCC
>CAZFKW010000136.1:0-9579 GCA_964519795.1 uncultured Ramlibacter sp.
GCGGCGTCGACGCGTCGATCTGGAGCGTCGAGCTGGTCGACCCGTCGGCGGTGGTCGAGTCCTTCCAGGTCAAGGGCGCCATGTGCGTCCAGAACATACCCCGGCCGCGAAGCCTTTTCATCCCACAGGCGCTCGCCCAGAACTTCGATGCCCGTACCAAGCGCAGCGCCGGGCAGGATGCCCCACCCACTACCACCCCGGGTCGTCGCCACCACCGACGCGACGCCACCGCCTGCCAGCGCCATCGCCGAGGATGCCGCCCGCCGGCTTTGCGGATCATCGCGGCCAGACCAGGATCCTGTGGCGGCACGCATGGCAATGAATTGAAAGGCAAGCGCGAGTGCGAACGAGCCCATGCCCTGGTCAACGCCCATTTCCAGAAACTGGACAAGCGCACTGTCCTCCATCCGGAACGGCTCCTGATTGATGGCCGAGTCTATGGCGGATCCGACCATGAAAACCGCCCCGATTGCCTCGGACACGTCGCGCAGGATCGCCACTTCCAGGCTCCCGTCACGCCTTGACGACCGCTCCCCGTCCGCCTCGTCCAGTTCGGCCGACCATCGGTCTTTCTGGGTGTCGATCCCGGCCCTGTCCACAGCCTGCAGCTGGTTGAACATTCCCGTGCCTGGGGCCCCGGACTGCGTGCGGCGAATCTGGGTGAACCATTCGTTGGCCATGGTTCCAATGATGAGGAAGGTCAAGCCACCCGAAACCAGGGCAATTGCCCTGGGATGGACCTTGAGCATGTCCAGCACACCCCCGGGCGAGGCAAGCACCTCCCGTGTGCCCCACATCATCAATCCCCACATCGGTCCCGCCATCACGTGGCCCGAGCGCGCCATGGAAACCATGCGCGAAACGATGGTGTCGCGCGCATCCTTGACGGTGAATCGGGGCAGCGGCGCGAACTGCAATCCGCCGTTGTGGCGCTCGGCCAGACCGGTACCCACCATCGCGGCGCCGAAAGCGGCGCCACCGCCGATGGCACTGACCAAGGCCTCCGGTGTGCCCTCGAACGCGGTCAGAGCCGTGGTCATTTGCGGATTGCCTGTCAGCGCCTTGTAGGTACCCAACCCTCCCTTTGTGCCCGCACCCAGTGCCAGCGACAGCGCGGCATAGTCCATGGCCATCATCTGGTAGCCGGGGCTTGCGATGCGCATCAGGGGCGCCTTGAATCCGCAGCGCTCGAACGCATCATTGATCATCCGCCGTGCGGCGTTGAAGAGGATGCCTACGCTGGCCGCCTGCAATCCGACGCCGGGACTGAGGGCCATCCAGGCCAGTCCACTGAAAGCTGCCTTGACCATGCCAAGCTCCGCCGGGCTCAGCGGTTCGCCTTTCTGCAGGGCGATCAGGCTCGCGACGGTAGATACCATTTCAGACTGCAGCGATATGGCCGTGCCCAGGCTTGCGGCCGTGCCCGCAAACGTGGCGGCAACATCCCACAATGCACTGGCGACATGGCGGGCCCTTTTGGCACCTGAAAGCGCAGCAATTACACCAGAAAAGCCGCCGCCTACGCCGCCCACCAGCGCGCCGCTGGCGACTGAACCCGCCAGGTAGCCCACGCCCGAGCCGACTCCGCCGCCTATGACAGTGCCGACAGCTGCACCGATTGCGGCGTGCCTGACACTCTTGCCTGCTGGATCCATTGCGACCTCCTGAGCTGCTGTCAATCAGCGGATGCGTTGCCTTGTGTACCAGCCTCTTCCCGGGCGATTTCCTCCCGGGCCATTTGCATGCCGTCGCGCACAAGCTTGTCCAGTTCTTCCACCTGGGCTGCGAAGAGTCCGACGTACGCGAGGACGGCGTCGGCGGGGCTGGCGGCCTTCGCCATGTTCAGCCGGACGCAGAATGCTGCGGTGTTCGACCCGGGGAACAAGGCGTAGTAGCCACTGACGGCGCCTGAAACCACAGCGTTGCGCTCCAGCATCCGCCGGAAAATCATCGGTTCGAAGCCAGCGGCGATCTCGCCCATGTGGATGTAAACAACCAGGCCGTCCGGATCCGTCGCGCCATGATGGCCGAGCCAGAAAACGACGCCCTTGAATTCGATCGCTTCACCAGCCGCAATCTTCTGTGCGTCCAGCCCGACACGCTGGCTGATGTCCTGGATCGTCTGGAGGAACAGCGGGGAGTTGCCCTGCGCCGGATCGGCATCCTCCGGAAGCGGGGAGGAAGACTGTTCGAAAGACTGCATCGGCAAACTCCGGATTGAATGACACTACGGTCATTTCACTCCGCAGCCCGCCGCCGCGCAACCATACGTTTGTATGCGCGCTCAGCCTTCTGGCGATGCTTCGCGCAGCGCCTCCACAACGAGCTCGCTGAATCCCGTCGCCGCAGGCGAGAGGCTCCGCTCAGTTGGCCTGAACAGCGACATTTCGCGCATGACCACCGGATTCTCGACACGCTTCATGGTCAATCCCATCGACTGCGCAAGCGGGCTGATATAAGCGGGCGTCAGGGTGTAGCAGAGGTTTGCAGCAGCCAGCCCCAGCGCTGTCGTAACGTTGTCGACCACCTGGACCGGGACAAAACGCTTGTCTTCCGGCAACGATGCGGTGATGCGCGCCAGATGGATTTCATGGTCCCGGCTGGCCGCGACAAGATCCGACATGTGCAGCTCCTCCCAGGTCACAGCCTTCCGGCGCGCAAGCCGGTGCTGCGGGGCGCACCACGCGACCCAGGGGCTTGGAAAGAGCGGGACGCGCCTGACATCGGAGGCCACCGGGCAGTCAGGACCGACGGCCAGGTCTGCAGCTCGCGAGGCCACCCGGGCAACGAGTTCATCAACCGGGCAGTCGATGACGCGAACGGCCACGTTCGGGTGGTCGCGACGGTAGCGCGCCACGAGAGGTGGCAGGATGACACTTGCGACAACCAGTGGCGCGGCCACCCGCACGGCGCCGGCTGACTGGTCCCGGATGTCGATGGCAGTTGTCCTGGCGGCGGCCAGGTCACGCAGGATGACCTTGACTGCCGGCAGGAAATCCTGCCCGGCCGGCGACAGCACCATCTTGCGCGTGCTCCGGTCAAAAAGCCTGTACCCCAGTGCCGCCTCCAGCTCCACGATGAGCTGGCTGACCGCGGAAGGGGTCAGGTGCAGGTGACTCGCGGTCTTCGTGAAGCTTTGCAGCTCGGATGCAACTGCGAAGGCCTCCAACTGCCTGATCGTGAAGTGCAAGGCCGATGCTCCTGGAAATTCAAACGGGGCATTATGCAGAAATGCTTCAGCAGCATCAATTAATCGTCGGTTCCGCTTTCTCCTGCAGCCCGCCACAATCCGGCCGCCCACATCAAGGAGATTCCGTGCCAACACCACTGCCAGCCATTTCCACCACAACTCCCCCACGGACTCCGAAGACCGGACTGCAGACCGTGATTGATGACCTCGTACAGGCGCTTGGGGACAACGTGGTTGTCCAGGGGGCCCGGCTCGACGGCCGCAACAGTGCCGACTGGAGCGGAGTGCCCAGTTCACGTCCGGCGGCGTTGCTGCAGCCCCGGTCTACACGGGAGGTCGCGACCGCTGTCAGGACATGCAACACGTACGGGTGGCCCCTGGCAATCCAGGGCGGACTGACGGGCCTGGCCGGCGGCGCCAATGTGCAGCCGGGCGAGATTGCGCTGTCGCTGTGCCGGCTGAACACCATTGAAAGCATTGACACCCTGGGAGGCACCGCAGTCGTCCAGGCTGGCGTCACACTTGAGTGCCTTCAGGAAGCAGCCGCTGGACACGGCTGGAGCTTTCCACTCGACCTCGGGGCACGGGGCTCCTGCCATCTGGGCGGAAACGCCGCCACCAACGCCGGGGGCAACCGCGTCCTTCGCTACGGCATGATGCGCAATCTTGTCCGCGGAATGGAGGTCGTGCTTCCCGACGGCACGATCCTGGACCTGATGGATGCCGTCATCAAGAACAATGCCGGGTTCGATCTGAAGCAGCTGTTCATCGGCAGCGAGGGAACCCTCGGCATCATCACCCGGCTCTCGCTGTCTCTTGTGCCTTTGCCAACAGGCCAGCGCACGGTGCTGTGCGCCGTACCGGACTTTCGCAGCGCGGCTTGCCTGCTGACCGATGCAAAGCGCCTGTTGCCCGAACTCAGCGCGCTGGAAGTGATGTGGGACGACTACTTCGAAGCGAGCGCGGCCGCCCTGGGCAAACGGATGCCATTTGCCTCCCCAAGCCCCCTGTATGTTCTGATCGAAACCCAGGGCGAGGAAAACCAGGCATCCACCGACGCCATCGAACGCTTGCTTGAGCAATGCCTGGGCCAGGAAACCGTGACCGACGCCATCATCGCCCAGTCAGGCGCGCAGGCAGCTGAACTCTGGGAGTACCGAGAGGGGATCAGCGAACTCCTGGCGCACCTGAAGCCCTGCGCAGCGTTCGATGTCAGTGTCGCGCTGCCGCAGATGGACGCGCTGGTCGGCCAGCTGCGCCAGATGCTGACAGCAAGATTCCCTTCGCAGCGGCATCTCTTCTTCGGGCACCTTGGCGATGGCAACCTGCACCTGGTCAGTGGTCCGTTCAATGCGCCGGACGATCTCGAAGCAGCAGAACAGCTTGTCTACAGAACCGTGGGCGAGTTCGGCGGGAGCATCTCCGCCGAACACGGTGTGGGCGTCGTCAAGCGCCATTTTCTCCACCACAGCCGCAGTGAGGAAGAGGTTTCGCTGATGCGCAGTCTCAAGCAGATGATTGATCCGGGGCAGATCCTCAATCGCAACCGTGTGTTCGCCGCTGCGGGTGACACCGAGACCTTCGCATAGTGCACGCAAAAAGGGCGCAGTCCTAAGCTTACTGAAGCACCCAACAGGAAAGAAAGGCTGCCCATGAGTTCCCCGTCGTTCGAAGACCTGTGCAGAGACCTTTGCGACACAGCCGGGCTGGAACCCCCGCTCCTCGTGCACGATGAAACCGGGGCCGTTTCGCTGTCCTTCCAAATCAACGGCATCGACATCACGCTGTGTCGCGTCTCCCAGATCCCGGATGGCGTGCTGTGCCTTGCGGCGCTCGGACCGATTCCGCCCGGGCGGGAACTCGAGTCCTGCATCGCCATGCTGGACGCCAACTTCCTCCTGCGAGGACATGCCAACATGTCCTTCGGCTGCGCACCAGAAGGCGGCGAACCCGTGCTGCAGTCCACCTACAAACTTGAAGGAATCACCGGCGCGAGTCTGCTGCAAGGCCTGGTTGGCCAATCCGAACTTGCCCACCAATGGCGCGAAGGCCGGTTTCTCGCGGTGGCGCCTGCGCCTGAAGCCGGGCGGGTCCAGACATTCGACTGAACGGGAGGACACCATGGCAGTTGCCAATATCGAAGAACTCTGCAAGGGACTGTGTGAGCTTGCAGGTGTTGATGCGCCGGATCTGGTGCCTGACGCCGAAAACCGCGTAACCATCGCTCTTGAATTGCAGGACGTCAAATTCATCGTCGAGCACGCCCCCCGGCACCGGGACGACGGGCTACTCATCCGGGCAGTATTGGGTCCCCAGGCCGCCGGGCAGACGCTGGAAGCCTGTTCGGCGTTGCTCGCGCTCAACTGCCAGCTTCACTGCCTCGGCTACGCATTCGGGCGCAACCCCGTTACCGGCGAGATCGTGCTCGACCATGAGACCGGGTTTGACCAGACGTCGCCCGTGGAGATGTATCAGTGCATCGTCAGCATGGCACAAGGCATCCATGGATGGCGGGAGCATGGCTTTGTTGCCGGCGGCGTCCAGGCCGCAGCCTGATCAGGCACCCTTCCACCCGAAAGCATTCCTCCTTTGTCTTGAAAGGTACGTCATGACCATCTCCCGTCCTGCCGGCATCGCACCGGGCTCCATCCAGCCGTCCTTCCAGAAACCTGTCGAATCGGCACCGGCAGTTGCAGAAACGCCGAGCGGCATGAAGGTGAGCCGGGCTCATGAGTCCGATGTCATCACCAGCAAGGCCCCGGCGGAGTCAATCGTCATCCTGGGAGGTACGGGGTCGCAAGGCGCCGCTCTGGCCTATGCCGCATCAAAGTCGTTCGGCGTATCGCACAACAGGGAAATCGTCATTGCGGTGCGCGGCGATGCGGAAAAGGTCAAGGCCGCAGGCAACATCAGCGTCGAGGCCGATGGCAAGGCGCACAGGCTAAAGGATCTCAAAGGTGTGAAGCTGGTCAGCACGGACACGCTCTCCACCTCCGACGGGCGCAATACCATTGCCATCGCAACTGTGCCGCGAAAGGCGGTATCCGACGTGTTGCGGTCACTACCCGGGAACACCGCGACTGTAGTCACCACATACAACGGCGTCCCACTGGCAAAAGGGCAGAACACACAGCACGTTGTCAGCGTGTTCCCCAGCTTCGCTACGCCGGGCACTGACCCTGTCTACAAGTTTGGCCCCGGCCAACTCGTAGTGGACAAAGCCTCAACCGTTGCAAAAGACCTGCAGGCTATATTCGGGTCAACCTTCACCATCACGCTGGCGCCCAATGGCCATGTCGCGCAATGGTCAAAGGCGGCAACGAACACTGCTGTCAACAGCATCGCGACGCTCTTGGGCATCAAGGTCATGGACCTTCGCAAGCTGGTGGAATCCGACCCGAAGGTCGCCAGCCTGATCAAAGGCGTCGTCGCCGAGATATGGCTGGTTGCGCGCCGGCAGGGCGTTGAGGTTCCGTTCGATGATTTTCACAAAGGGGTGATCGCGAAAATTCCCCCGACCATGGATCACTTCACCTCAACGGGCGTGAGCTTCCGTGCGGGCAAATCGCTGGGAACTGACATTGATGACTTCAGCGCCGGTATATCCACGCTGGGGAAAGCAGAGCGCGCGGGGAAACCCACCGTCGCAACACCGCTTTGTGATGCACTGACGGATGCACTGCAGCGGCTGGAAAAGCTGCGCGGAACAGGTAAGACCGTGCCACCTGGGTTCTATGAGCAAGCCGCGACGCGCGAGCTCGGCGCAAATCTTCTCTCCGCCGAAATGCTGGCACACGCTGAGTCCGCCATTGGCGAGGCGACCTCCTCCGGCCCCATCAAAGCTCACCTCTAGCGCAAGCTGGCCAGGGCGCCGCCCTCTCACGAGTGCAAGCAATACAGCTCGAATTACAAGGTATGAACTAAATATTGATAATAAATCCTATGTTTCATAAATATCATCATCAATAGCGGAATAGTCCGCAATTCAACCTTAACCCAGGAGATAAGACGATGACCACACGTCGTGAATTCGCAAAGCGAATCACTGCCTTGACAGCCATTGCAGCGGGGAGCATCCCGCATGGTGCCGGCGCACAAACTCTTGATCTGGCCAAAATCCTTTGCGGCTTCCCACCGGGTGGCACATCCGATATTCTGTCTCGCCGCATCGCCTCGTTGCTGCGCGGGAACTATGCAGCCAATGTCCTCGTCGAAAACAAGCCGGGTGCAGGAGGCCAGATCGCCATCTCCACCCTCAGAGACAGCCCCGCTGACGGCAGCACCCTGCTGTTGACGCCTTCGTCCATGCTGTCGATCTACCCGTACGTCTACAAGTCACTGCCCTACAAGCCACTCGAGGACGTGCAGCCAGTTTCCGTGGCGTCGTTCTTCAACCATGCCTTCGGCGTCGGGCCGGCCGTTCCCGCCAGTGTGAAGAACATGCGGGACTTCCTGGCATGGACAAAGGCAAATCCCGAAAAGGGGAACTACGGCTCGCCGGGCGCGGGCTCAATGCCCCACCTCATCGCATCACTGGTTGGAAAGCACGCGGGCCAGGATCTCAGGCATGCACCCTATCGCGGCTCAGCACCCGGCATCCAGGACCTGTTGGGCGGCCAGATTTCTGCCATGTCCGCCCCTGTCGGCGAGTTTCTGTCCCACGTGAAATCCGGCAAGTTGCGCCTTCTGGCCATCTCGGGCGTTGACCGTAGCCCGTTCGTGCCTGATGTGCCGACACTCCGGCAGCAAGGTTTTCCGATCACGGTTCGCGAATGGTTCGGCGTGTTCCTGCCAGGCCAGGCCAGCCAGGACGTCGTGCGCCGTGCAGCCGCCTACCTGCAGCCCGCACTCGCCCAGAACGAGGTAGTGACCGCCATGGCCCAGTTCGGCATGGAGGTCCAGTCGTCCACGCCTTCCGCGCTTGGGGAGATGCTGCGTGCAGACGCTGAAGAGTGGGGGCGGCTGGTCAAGCAGGTTGGGTTCACGCCGGAATCCTGAGCGGCGCGCACGCCCTGGCAGACCCTCTAACGAAGCGAAGCGTTGAGTTTGTCCAGGGCCTGCAACCCGGGGCACAGTTGCGCGACACCCAGTGCATTCAGCGGCGTTGCGCTGGTGTTCAGCGCAGTGTGCAGGTCGCCGGCATCGGGCTCGACGTAGAGCAGGCCGGTGACCACTTCGCCCCTGGCCTGGCGTGAAGCGCTGAAATTCATGGCCGCGATCCGGTCGGTCGGGTCGTAGCCCTCATGCAGCTTGCGCAGGCGCAGGATCTTGCCATCGTGCTGCTCCACCTCCACCAGTTCACCGGGCGCATAGCCAGTGGTGATTTCCTCGCGCCCGGTGATGAAGTCGATGCGGCTGACGGCTTCGTTGTGCTCGCGCACATAGTCATAGCTCTTGGTGCTGCCGGCATGGTTGTTGAACGCCACACAGGGGCTGATGACGTCAATGAAGGCCGCGCCGCCATGGGCAATCGCGCCCTTGATCAGCGGCACCAGCTGCGCCTTGTCACCCGAGAAGCTGCGGCCCACGTAGGTGGCGCCCAGCTGCAGCGCCATGCCGACGAGGTCGATGGCGCTGTCGGAGTTGAGCACACCTTTTTTGCTCTTGCTGCCCCGGTCTGCGGTGGCGCTGAACTGGCCCTTGGTCAGGCCGTAGACGCCATTGTTTTCCACGATGTACACCATGTTCACGCCACGCCGCATGGCATGGGCAAACTGGCCCAGGCCAATGGATGCCGAGTCACCGTCTCCTGATACGCCCAGGTACAGCAGGTCACGGTTGGCCAGGTTGGCGCCCGTCAGGACCGACGGCATGCGGCCATGCACGGTGTTGAAGCCGTGTGAAGCCCCCAGAAAGTAGTCCGGCGTCTTGGAACTGCAGCCTATGCCCGAGAGCTTGGCCACGCGGTGCGGCTCCACATCAAGCTCCCAGCAGGCCTGCACAATGGCGGCGCTGATGCTGTCGTGGCCGCAACCGGCGCACAATGTGGAGACCTTGCCCTCATAGTCGCGCCGGGTGTAGCCGACCTTGTTGAGCTCAAGCGTCGGGTGGCGCAGTTTTGGTTTGGCGAGGTAAGTCATGTGCTTTGCCCTGTGGTCATACGTGTGGCCCGGTGATCATGCTGCATTCTCCCTGGAACGCCGTTTGGGCGACACCACCTCGGCATGCACATGCTGCGTGATGGCTCTGGTGATGAATCGCCCGGTAATGGGTGTGCCGTCATAGTGCAGCACCCGCACCAGGCGCGACGGGTCGATGTCCAGTTCGTTCACCAGCAGTGAATGCATCTGCGCGTCGCGGTTCTGCTCCACCACGAATACTTCGTCATGCAGGTCCAGGAACTCCTTGACGCTATCGGGGAACGGAAAGGCCCGCAGGCGCAATGCGTC
>CAZFKW010000137.1:0-4593 GCA_964519795.1 uncultured Ramlibacter sp.
GTCCCAGCGCATAGACGAAGCCCACCAGTACCAGCAGCCCGATCACATAGCCCGTGACCTCGCTGGTGCCCACGCCCAGTCCGATACTGGTGAGCAGTCGCCCGAAGGCGCTGCCCGGACCCGCCCAGGCGGCCAGAAACCGCCAGACCCAAGCCAGCAGCAGCAGCGTGGCCAGCAGGGGCAGCAGCGCCAGCAAGCCGGTCAGAAGCGTGCGGAAGGGGTTTTGCGGATTGAATCTCATGGTGGGAGCTTAACCCGGCGTGCAAGTGCAGCGCCGGCTGCACCGGGATGCCCGCAGTCCCCTGCCATGCATCAGCAACCGCGCGCCAGTCGCTTGGCAGCAGCACGGCAATGCATCACGGCGGCGCGTCGCTGCCCGGGTTTTCATTGCCCGTCACGATGCGGGCATGCCGCTGGAAGCTCCAGTAGGCCGAGGCCCAGTCCATCAGCACTACCAGCCGGTTGCGAAAACCGATCAGGAAGTAAATGTGCGCAAACAGCCAGAACAGCCATGCAAAGTAGCCGGAGAAGCGTACCGGCCCGGTGGGCGTGGTGAGGTCCACGACTGCTGCATTGCGGCCGATGGTGGCCAGGTTGCCATAGTCGCGGTAGCGAAAGGGCTGCGCAGGCTCTCCCTGCAGGCGGCGCAGGACATTGGCCGCTGCGGCGCGCCCCATCTGTTTGGCACCCGGCGAGACGCCTGGCACGGGTGTCGGCTCCCGGCCTGTCACGTAGCTCATGGCGGCGGCCAGGTCGCCCACGACGCTGATCTCGGGGTGCCCCGGAATGGTCAGGTCCGGGCCGACAATGACGCGCCCGGCGCGGTCGGTCTTGCAGCCCGTGTTCAGCGCCAGCAGAAATCCGAGCTTTGACGCGGCAACGCCGGCGGCCCATACGATGCACCTGCTGGCGATCTGGTACACCGCCACGCCCGTGACGTCGGGACCCGACGAACCCGCCACGTTCAGCCCTTCAGCATCAATGGCTGTCACCCTGGCGTTCAGCCGCACTTCGACGCCCAGCTTTTGCAGTTGCTCCAGCGCCCGCTGGCTCAGATCTTCAGGCATGGACTGCAACACGCGCGGGCCGCCTTCGATCAGCAGGATCTTTGACTGCGTCGGGTCAATCCGGCGGAACTCGCCAGGCAGCGTGTGCCGGGCAATTTCGGCCAGCGTTCCCGCCATCTCCACGCCTGTCGGCCCACCGCCGATGACCACGAAGGTCAGCCATGCGCGGCGTCTGTCAGGGTCCTGCTCCTTCTCTGCCGCTTCAAACGCCATCAGGATGCGCCGGCGGATCTCGAAGGCGTCGCCCAGTGTCTTGAGGCCGGGCGCAAACGGCGCCCACTCGTCGTGGCCGAAGTAGCTGTGGGTGGCGCCTGCCGCGATGATCAGGTGGTCATACGACAGCGCGCTGCCGTCGGCCAGCTCCACGCGCTGCGAGGAGGCGTCGATGTCCACCACCTCGCCCAGCAGCGTCGTGACGTTGCGTTGCTTGCGGAACAGGTGGCGTATGGGTGCGGCAATGGCCGGGGCTGACAGCCCGGCCGTGGCCACCTGGTAGAGCAGGGGCTGGAACAGATGGTGGTTGGTCTTGTCCACCAGTGTGACATCGGCGTTGGCCCGGCGTAGCGCACGTGCGGCTTCCAGGCCGCCAAAGCCGCAGCCGATGATGACGATCTGGGCGCGGGAAGTTGTTGATTGGGGTGACAGCGAGGGCGGCATGCCGCAATTATGCGCAGTACGGCATGCCTGCTAGCGCGTTGCGGACTCTGTCGCCGGGCGGGCGCCCGAGCCCGGCACGATCCATTGCTCCAGCGTTGCCAGCATGCGCGGCACATTCAGTGGCTTGGGAATGTAGTCGTTCATGCCGCAGGCAATACAGCGATCCCGGTCGCCCGCCATGACGTTGCCCGTCATGGCAAGGATCGGCAGGTGCGCGTGGCGCGGGTCCTCGCGGATGCGACGCGTGGCCTGATAGCCGTCCATCTGTGGCATCTGGCAGTCCATCAGGATGCCGTCGTAGGAGGTCCGGGCGATCAGCTCCAGGGCCTCCAGGCCATCGCAGGCGATGTCTGCGCGCACGCCCGCGCTGCGCAGGATGTCCAGCGCCAGCTCACGGTTGACCTCGTTGTCTTCCACCAGCAGCAGGTGCGCGCCGCGCAGCGCAGATGCGGACACACAGGCATCCGGCCGTGATGGCGCAGCCATCACGGCGCTTTCGGCGGGAACCTGCGCGGGCGTCGATGCAGCTTCAGCGCCTGCGGTCTGGACACCGAACCTGGCGGTGAAGAAGAACGTGCTGCCTGCGCCAGGGACGCTGTGCACGCCGATCTCGCCACCCATCAAGCCCACCAGCCGCCTGCAGATGGAAAGCCCCAGGCCGGTGCCGCCATAGCGGCGCGTCGTGGATGCATCGGCCTGCACAAACGGCTCGAACAGGCGGCTGCGTTCTTCGTCGCTCAGGCCGACCCCGGTGTCCGTCACTTCAAAGCGCAGCCTGACGCCGCCGCCGTCGTGGCTGTCCAGCCGCACGCGGACGCTGACCTCGCCCTGGGCAGTGAATTTGATGGCGTTGCCAATCAGGTTCTGCAGCACCTGTCCCAGGCGCAGGGGGTCACCTACCAGCCGGCGCGGAACACCGGCGCCGATGTCCGTGCAGAGTTCCAGCCCCTTCCCGCTGGCCGTTGGCTCGAGCATGTCCACCGCCTTTGACACCACTTCGCCAAGCTCGAATGCGATGCTCTCGAACACCAGCCTGCCCGCCTCGATCCGCGAAAAGTCCAGGATGTCGCTGACGATGCCCAGCAGGCTGTGCGCCGCAGCGTCCACCTTGCTGATGTAGTTGCGCTGCCGCTCGTCCAGGTCGGTCTGCAAAGCCAGGTGCGTCATGCCGATGATGGCGTTCATGGGCGTCCGGATCTCGTGGCTCATGTTGGCCAGGAACTCCGACTTCATGCGGCTGACCGCGTCACTGGATTCGCGCAGGGCCACCTCCAGCCGCGCCTTCTCGATGCTGCTAACCCTGAAAGCATCCAGCGCGAGCAGCATGTCGCCGATCTCGTCGGGGCGCGCGGACCGCGGCACATCCGCCTGCAGGTCGCCGCGGGAGAGGGCCACCAGCGCCTGCGTTGTCGTGAGCAGGGGCCGGACGATGCGCCGGCGCAGGTGGATGATCACCAGCGCCAGCGTGGCCAGGATTACCACGCCCACCAGCATTGCCCAGGCCATTGTGCGCCGCGCCTCGTCGTGGCGGGCCTGCGCGCCTTCCATTGCCAGGGTGATGAGCACGTCGCGCAAGTCCACGATGGACTTCATCTCGGGCACGTAGCGGGCGGCAAACTGGGCGGTGTCCATGTTGTAGGGGCGCTGCTGCGCTGAAACCAGCTCCACGCCGCGAACGAAGTTCAGGCCTTCGCCGAAGAATCGCTGCTCCATGTGCTGCACGGCTTCGGGGATGCGCGGGTGCGTCCCGCGGATGAGGGTGGGCAGCTTGATGAGCTTGCGCAGCTGGTCGATCCGCCCGCGCAGCTCCTGGATGGCCTGCTGCTCCGCGGCGGTCAGTGGCTTGCTGCCCGTCAGCGCAGCGGTGAACTGGGAGCCCAGCTGGCCGGCATAGTCGCGCAGCTCGGTGGCCATGCGGGCGCCGGCAATGGAGTCCGAGAATTCGGGGTAGATGTCCTGCGCTTCCTTGGACAACACGGTCACGGCTTCCAGCGTCACCGGGATCACATTGAACATCTGGTAGACCGCGCCCATGACCATCATGGGCTGCCGGTCCGGCAGCCGCAGTGACGACACGCGGTCCACGTCCTGTCGCGCAGTGGCCAGCAGGGCCTGTGCGTCGCGCAGGATCTGTGCCGCTTCCGCGCCGCGCCGGCCCGGATTGCGTTCCAGGGCGTCCAGCACGGCCCGCACTGCGGTGTCGCTTGCCGCCCTGGCCTGGACCAGGCGTTCCAGTTTGGCCGGCTCTGGCGGGTCGCCGTCGCCCAGCACGCCATTGGTGGGGCCGCGCTCGGCCGAGATCTTTTCTGTGGCCACCATGGCCTTGCGCGCCACCTGCAGCGTCGCCAGACCGGCTCTGGATGCATGGAATTTGCTCCATTCCGCATAGAGAATGCGCGTCAGCAGCAGGCTGACCATGGCCACGAGAACCACAACAATGATGGCGAACAGGCGGGTAAGTCGCATCCGGGCGTCCCCAAATTTGTTGCATCATAGGAGCGTCACAAAAATTTTCCGGAAATCGTCAGAATGTTTCAGACTTCAGTTGCAGGCAGCCTGCCCAAACCGGCCTGGCTGGCCGAAACCAACAAACTCTGGCCCAAATGGCAGGCCGAAGGCTCCGACCTGCTGCAGGCCAAGGCCGACGCCACGTTGCTGTGGATCAAGGTCCAGGAAGACGCCGGGCTGGACATCATTGGCGACGGTGAGCAGGCGCGCCAGCACTTTGTGCACGGCTTCGTCGAGCATGTCGAAGGCATTGACTTCGAGCACAAGGTGACCATGGGCATCCGCAACAACCGCTATGACGCACAGGTGCCGCAGGTGGTGGCGCCGCTTCGGCTCAAGGGCAGGGTCCATGCCTTCGAGG
>CAZFKW010000137.1:4603-9540 GCA_964519795.1 uncultured Ramlibacter sp.
CAGTTGGCCCGGGCACATACGCGTAAAAAACTCAAATTCACGCTCCCCGGCCCGATGACCATCGTGGACACCGTGGCCGACCGCTTCTATGGTGACAAGGTCAAGATGGCCATGGCCTTTGCCGAACTGCTCAACCAGGAAGCGCTTGCACTCCAGGCAGACGGTGTGGACATCATCCAGTTTGACGAACCGGCCTTCAATGTCTACATGAAGGATGCGGCGGACTGGGGCGTCAAGGCCCTGGAAGTTGCAGCCAGGGGGCTGACCTGCACCACGGCGGTCCACATCTGCTACGGCTACGGCATCAAGGCCAATGTCGACTGGAAGCAGACGCTGGGGCAGGAGTGGCGCCAGTATGAGGAAGTCTTTCCGGCGCTTGCCAGAAGCAGCATCCAGCAGGTGAGCCTGGAGTGCTACCACTCGCATGTGCCGCCGCACCTCATGAAGCTGCTGGAAGGCAAGGATGTGATGGTCGGTGTGATTGACGTGGCCAGTGACGGGATTGAAACGCCCGAGCAGATTGCCGACACCATTGGCACGGCGCTGCAGTTCGTGCCGAAGGCCCGGCTGTTTCCCTGCACCAATTGCGGTCTGGCACCCATGAGCCGCGAGGTGGCTGTCAGGAAGCTTGAAGCGCTGGCCAGAGGCGCAGCCCTTGCGCGCGAGCGCTACAAATAATGGACGCAGCGGCACTCAAGCGCATCAGCGCAACGCTGAAGGAGGACGTCGCACGTGGTCGCCTGCCCGGCGCCGTGTTCATGGTCTCCCAGTGTGGCGACACCATGGCCTTCGACGCCATCGGCCGGCAGGACCCGGCGCTTGGCACCCCCATGCGCCAGGACTCGATCTTCCGCTTCTATTCCATGACCAAGCCCATCGTGTCGCTGGCGGCACTGATGATGGTGGAAGAAGGCCGGCTGATGATCGGCGACCCGGTATCAAAGTACCTGCCGGAGTTTGGCAGGCAGAAAGTCGCCGTCATGCGCGGCAACAAGCTGCAGCTTGAGCCTGCCTGGCGCGACATGACGGTGCACGACCTGCTGCGCCACACCTCGGGCCTGACCTATGAGTTCCTTGGCGACGACGCCGTCCACAAGCAGTACCAGGCCGCAGACCTGGCTGCACGCAGCCGCAGCAACCGCGACATGTGCAAGGTGCTGGCCGCCATACCCCTGGCTCGCCAGCCGGGTGCGGTGTGGCAATACAGCCGGTCTACCGATGTCCTGGGCACGGTGCTTGAGGTGATCAGCGGCATGTCGCTGGGTGAGTTGCTGGAGCAACGCATCCTCGGGCCGCTGGGCATGCAGGACACAGCTTTCCATGTGCCGCCCGACAAGCAGCATCGCCTTGCCGAGCCGTTTGCCAGCGACCCGGACACTGGCGAGCCGGTCAGGATGGTGGACCTGCGGCAGGTGCTCCCGGGCGAGTCTGGCGGCGGCGGCCTCGCATCCACTGCGCCTGACTACGCGCGCTTCCTTCAGATGATGCTCAACGGCGGCCGGCTTGATGGCGTCCGCCTGGCATCGCGCAAGACATTGCCTGGATGACGGCCGATCACCTGGGGCGGATTGCGATTGAAGGCGACCTGCTGCCAACCGGCCACGGCTTTGGGCTGGGTGTGGCGGTGCGCACGCAGCCGGGTCTTGCGCCGACGCCAGGCTCGGTCGGCATGTACTACTGGAGCGGCATCGGCGGCACCGCGTTCTTCGTTGACCCGCAGGAGCAGATGTTCGCGATGCTGCTCACGCAGGCGCCGGGGCAGCGGATCCACTACCGCACGCTTTTCAGGAATATGGTTTACGGGGCAGTGGAGTAGGGCGGGCCAGGGTCGGCGATGGCTGCTCTCCGGTCAGTCTTTGCCTGCAGCCAGCGTGAAATAGAACGTGGCGCCTTCCCCCGGTGCAGACTCCGCCCAGATACGCCCTCCGTGGCGCATGACGACTTTCTGGACGACGGCCAGGCCAATGCCGGTGCCCTCGAACTCCGATGCCGCATGCAGGCGCTGGAACGGCTCGAACAAGCGGGCTGCATATTCCATGTCAAAGCCTGCGCCGTTGTCGCGTACAAAGTAAATGCCGGCTTGCCCGTTCTCCGGCGCCAGCATGCCCAGCTCAATCCTGGCGGCGGCCCGCTTGCCGGTGAACTTCCAGGCATTGCCCAGCAGGTTGCCCATCACCTGTCCCAGCAGGCGCGGGTCACCGCGCACCGGCAGAGCGCCAGGCATGACGATGCTGACTTCGCGTTCCGGTGAGCGCGAGCGCAGCAACGCCAGCTCGGCCTTTGCCAGTTCCACCAGGTCCACCTCCATATCGTGCAGATGTGTGCGGGACAGCTGCGCGAGTGCGAGCAGGCCTTCCGTGAGCTCGCCCATGTGGTGCACACCGGCCCGGATGCGGCCCAGGTAGTGCCGCGCCTTGTCAGGCAGCCCGGTGCCCAGGATGCGTTCGAGCATGTGGCTGAAGCCATCCATCGCGCTCAGCGGCCCGCGAAGGTCGTGCGCGATGGAGTAGGCAAAGAACTGCAGCTCCTTGTTGGCAGCCTCAAGCTCGGCGGTACGCTGCCTGACACGCTCTTCCAGACTGGCGTTCAGCCGCAGGATTTCGTCCCGGGCGTGGACCCGCCGCGTGACGTCGCGGTAGAAGATGGAAAGGCCCTGGGCCGAGGGGTAGATCTTGACCTTCATCCAGGCCTGGTGCACCGGCAGGAATGCTTCGGCACTGAGCGTCTCATTCCCGGCCATCGCCTGATGGTAGAGGCTTGTAAACGGGGAGTTCATGGTTGCAGGGACTGCATCCCACAGGAGCCTGCCCAGCAGCTCGGCGCGCTTCCTTCCCAGGCTCTGTTCGGCCGGAGCATTGACGTAGGTAAGCCGCCAGTTGCGATCCACCGAAATGAAGGCTTCGTCAAGATTCTCCAGTGTGTCCGCCAGCCGTGTTGCGGTCTCCCGGGCCTGGCGGCTGGCCTGGATGCTGTCGGTAATATCGCGCGCCGTGCCCCGGTAGCCGATGAAGCGCGCCTTGGAGTCGAACACCGGATCGCCGCTGCTGGAGTAATAGCGCAGCGGTTGCCCCGCTTCAGCCCGGGTGTACTCGAAGTAGCGGAACGGCAGGTGCGCCTCAAGCGTGGCCTTGTGATCGTCCCAGCTGCCGTGCACCGGTGTGACACCCGGCATGTCCCAGCGGCAACGTCCAATGGCAGCCAGTTGGTCCGGCCGCCAGGCGCTCTGGAACTCATTGCCCGAAAAATCGATGAACCGGAACTGCCCATCCTGCTCCCAATACCAGTCAGGGCTGAGCTTGACCATGGCCCGGAAGCGCCGCTCGCTGTCCTGTCGCGCCTGCTCGGCCGTCTTGCGCTCGGTAATGTCCTGGATCTGCGTGATGAGCTGCATGGGCCTGCCTTGCGCATGCGGCAGGACGGAACAGGTGAAGGCCGTCCACACGATCTGCCCCTTCGAGTCGATGAGGCGCTTCTCGCGCTGGTAGGTGCTGTTGGCGCCGGCGATGAGCAGCGCCAGCTGCCGCTCGTCTTCGGCACGGTCATCCGGGTGGGTCGCTTCCAGCATGGTCCGCGCCAGCATTTCGGCCTCGGTGTAGCCCAGCATGTTGCAGAAGGCCTTGTTGACCCGCAGGCGCCGTGTGTCGGGGGCGAGCAGCGCCATCCCGATCGTCGCGTTGTCAAACACGGTCGAGAACTGCGGCTCACCGAAGTAGCTGGCCTCAGGATTGATCCAGTTCGACGTTGTGATCTCCCGTTCAGGCATTGATTGGATGGATAGTATGAGGCCGTTTATTGCGGGCGGCATGCGAGTTTGCACCAAAACGCCCGATTTCCCCGGGCGGCGCGGAACAGGTTGGAATTGGTGTACGCTTGTCCCACCTACGCGAGGCCTACATGAGCAGCACGCACGACCCCGAACCCATGCGCGACCATGGCCACGACCACCACCATCCTGACAACGAACCCTGGAAGCACAATGGTGTGCGCGTCATCCCCGGCAACCAGCTGGACGGCAACACCGCGCAGACGCCGGGCATGGACCGCAAGGCGGCGATCAACTTTGCGCGCGTGGGGGCGCAGAAGCTCTGGGCCGGCACGGTCTCCATCCATGCGAATGCCAAGACGGGTGCACACCACCACGGCCACCTGGAAAGCGTGATCTACGTCATCAAGGGCAGGGCGCGCATGCGTTGGGGCGAGGAACTGCAGTTCACCGCAGAAGCCGGGCCGGGGGACTTCATCTACGTGCCGCCCTATGTGCCGCACCAGGAGATCAACGCCAGCCCCACCGAGACGCTGGAATGCGTGCTGTGCCGCAGCGACGGTGAAGCCGTGGCGGTCAACCTGGACATCACGCCTGCTGAAGCGCCCGAGACTGTGCTGTGGATTGACCCGACGCATCCGAAAGGCGGCGTTTGAGCAAAGGGGGGCCAACGGGCCGATGGGCCATTGCGGTTGCGGGAGTGCTCTCGCTGGCCACAGCCATGGGCATAGGCCGCTTCGCATTCACACCGCTGCTGCCGATGATGCTCAGCGAGAAAAGCATCGACCTGCCCGCCGCAAGCTGGCTGGCATCGGCCAACTACCTGGGCTACCTCGTGGGCGCCTTGCTGTGCACCTTCCAGCCGTGGATATGGCGGCGCCTGGCGGCCCTGCGGGGTGGGCGGGCGGTGCCGCCTGTCAACGCGCTCGGCATGATCCGCGGCGGCCTCATTGCCACCATCATCCTGACAGCGGGCATGGCCCTTCCGGAGCCTGTCACCTGGCCGCTCTGGCGCTTTGCGTCGGGCGTGGCCAGCGCCTTTGTGTTCGTCTACACCTCGGGCTGGGCACTGGGCCAGCTGGCGCGCATGGGGGTGCCCAGCATGGGCAGCCTGATCTACATGGGACCGGGCGCGGGCATTCTGATCAGCGGCCTGTTTGCCAGCGTCATGGTG
>CAZFKW010000138.1:0-1523 GCA_964519795.1 uncultured Ramlibacter sp.
GGCGCTGGACGAGACCATCATCCTGCGGGTGGTGGACAAGTTCCTGCTGCAGCTGGAAACCCAGCTGGCCGAGAAAAAAGTCGACGTCACCTTCACCGACAAGCTGCGCAAGCACCTTGCCAAGAAGGGCTTTGACCCGCTCATGGGTGCCCGCCCGATGCAGCGCCTGATCCAGGACACCATCCGCCGCGCGCTGGCCGACGAACTGCTCTTTGGCAGGCTCACCGAAGGCGGCCGGCTGACCGTGGACCTGGATGACAAGGACGAAGTCCAGCTGGACATCCAGCCCTTGCCCAACAAGAAAGAGGGCAAGGCCAAGCCGGAGCCGGAAGAGGCGACGGCAGGCTGAAGCGCCCTCCGTTCCACCAGGTAACGCCAGCCTTGTGCTGGCGTTTTTCCTGGGGGAACGGTCTGCGATGGGCTGGGCACAGGCCCTCGATCGCCATGTCTCGCATTCTGAGACGCGCCCTGACTTCTGAAGTGGCGGCGGGCAACCGGCCGCGCGACGATAGCGCTGTCACAAGTGTTTGTTCAACCCGCTGTCTTCGGAGGTTCATATGTTGGCATCCCGCCCCGCTACCCGGTACGCGCTCTCGGCGCTTTTTCTCGCCTGCGCCTGGCTCGCAGGCACCGCGCACGCCGATGCGCTGGACAACATCACCAAGGCGGGCGTTGTGCGCGTCGGCATCATGACCGACTACCCGCCCTTCGGCACCATTGACGCATCGCTCAAGCCACAGGGCTACGACATTGACATGTCGGCCTTGCTCGCCAAGGCATGGAACGTGCGCGTGGAGTTCGTCGCAGTCACGGCTCCCAACCGTGTTCCGACGCTGCAAACCGGCAAGGCCGACGTCATGCTCAACATCGGGCGCAGCGACGAGCGCGCCAAGGTGGTTGATTTCACGCAGCCCTATGCGCCGTACTACATCGGCATATATGGCAGCCCCGGTGGAGCGCCCATCAGGACCATTGCCGACCTCAAGGGCCGCGGCGTGGCTGTCACACGCGGTGCGATTGAAGACCGCATCCTCACGGAAGGCGCGCCAGGCGCCGGCATTACCCGCTTTGAAGACAACAGCAATACGATCTCCGCATTTCTCAGCGGCCAGGTCGAGACCATGGCCATCGGCAACATCGTGGCCCTGGCCCTGCGCGAGAAAGGCACGCCCCGTCCCTTCGAGGAAAAGCTCATCGTCATGAATTCACCCGTCCATGCCGCCGTCCCGAAGGGTGAGACGCGCCTGCTGGCCAGAATGAACGAATTTCTGGGCAACATCAAGAAGGATGGAAGCCTGGACGCCATTTCCCGGAAATGGCTCAAGCAGCCACTGGCTGACAACCTGAAGTAATGGCGGCTTCCCCTGCCGGGGCGCATTCGTTGCCGATCCTGCGGCGTATGAAGTCCGCCGCCTTGTGCCCGGTCACGACTTCGCCCCAGAGTTCACGCGAGAGCAGCGAATGCAGGCGCAGGGATTCGGCATCCTGCGAAATCATGCCTACGCCGCGCCAGATGTTCAGCC
>CAZFKW010000138.1:1533-3324 GCA_964519795.1 uncultured Ramlibacter sp.
GAAAAGGGCTGGTCAGGGCGAACGAGCCGCCAGCCTGCCGGATCACCGAGAAGCTGGTGGTGGGCAACTCGTCAAACAGGATGCCGATCTGCACGCCCATGGGCGGGCGTTCCAGCATCTCTGCAATCCGTTGCAGCTCATCATGCACCATCGTGGCGTGCGATTGCAGGGCGCCGGGTGTCGCTTCATCTGCGGCCAGCCCCCGCTGTCCAAAGCGCACCAGTTCAGGCAGCGAGAGCACGTTGGTGATGGCTGGCTGGCGTGCGCGGTACTGCGCCTTGCGCGCTGCGAGGATGCCCATCAGGTCATCGACATTCGTCGTGTGGCGGTCAGGGCGGTTTGTTGCATGGGCCTGCACCATCAGGGCGTCGCGAAGGGCGCGGTCGTATTCGTCCGACGTCAGCAGGTACACCACCGGGCCAAAGGCCACGAAAATGTGCTCCGCCTGCGATTCGATCTGGCGCAGGCGTTCAAAGTAGGCGACGGCTGATGGCACATACTCCACGCCCACACCCAGTAGCGTCTCCACCGGGATTCCCAGCAGCTTTGCCACCCGCGAAAGCGTGTCGATCTTGCCAATGCCGCTGCTCTCCAGCCGGTACACCGACGCCCGCGACATGTTCAGCCGCGCGCCCAGCGCGTCAGCCGTCAGCCCGGCACCCATGCGGTAGGCCCGCAGGCGCTCACCGATTTCAACCAGTTTTGATGCCACGATCCATGCTCTCCCATACACGCCAGCGCCCACGCCCCATCTCAGGAAACAAGACTGGGCGACCGTCACCCTGGCAAATGCAAGACATGTGCCTGCGCGCTGTCGCGGTTGATGCACAGAAAAGGGCGGGGGCCGCATGCTCGACCTGATCATCAGGGGCGGCCAGGCCGTCATTGGCGACGCCGTCGTCCGGGCTGATATCGGTGTGCAGGACGGCCTGATCGTTGCAGTCGGCACCCTGGCCGGGATGCCGGGGGCGCGGCGCGTGCTGGACGCGAGCGGGTTGCATGTGTTGCCCGGCGCCATCGACTGCCATGTTCACTTCCGCGACCCTGGCTCCACCTACAAGGAAAACTGGCGCACCGGTTCGGCCGCAGCTGCCATGGGCGGCGTCACCACGGTGCTGGACATGCCCAATACCGAGCCGCCCACTGCGAACCTCGGGTCGCTGGCGCTCAAGCGCGAGCGCGCGAAGGCGCTGTCGCTCGTGGACTGGGGTCTGTATGCCGTTCTGGATGAAAGCAGTCTGCCGCATGTCGAGGCTCTTGTTGAAGCCGGCGTCGCAGGCTTCAAGTGCTTCATGACCGAGACCACCGGGGATCTCACGCCGCCAGATGACGGTGTGGTGTTTGAAGGCTTCGGCCTGCTCGCCCCGCTGGGCGTGCGCTGCTCGGTGCATGCGGAGAACGCCGCCATCATGGTGCGGCGCCGCCAGCAGTTCATGGACCAGGGCCGCACCGATGCCCGTGCCCACGAGGAGTCGCGGCCGCAGGTTTGCGAGATCGAGGCAGTCAACCGCGCGGCCGCGCTGGCACAGGCGGCAGGGGCGCGGCTGCACATCGCGCATGTGAGCTCATCTGGCGGCGTCGAAGCCATCCGGCGGGCCCGGGCCGACGGGCTCGACCTGACGGCCGAGACCTGCCCGCAATACCTGTTGTTCAACGAACGTGATGTGGACGCTTTGTCCGGCATGGTCCGCGTCAACCCGCCGATTCGCGGGGGAGGGCACCCGCAGGCCCTGTGGGCCGCCCTGGCTGACGGCACCATAGGCATGATCGCCACAGACCATGCCCCGCACA
>CAZFKW010000138.1:3341-9516 GCA_964519795.1 uncultured Ramlibacter sp.
TGGAAATGCTGCCGCGGCATGATCGGCCTTGAAACGCAGATGCCGGTCATGCTGACCGAAGTGCAGCGCGGCCGCATGAGCCTGCCCGACTATGTGCGCTGGGTCGCCACGCGTCCTGCGAAGGCCTGGGGACTGTATCCGCGCAAGGGCCATATCGGCCTGGGCGCGGATGCAGACTTTGCCATTGTGGACATGGGCGTTGAAGACTGCATCGACCAGGCGCAGCTCCAGTCGCTCAATCGCATCTCGCCATGGCACGGGCGTTTTGTGACGGCGCGGGTCATCCATACGCTGGTACGCGGCAGGCTGGTTGCTGAAGGCCGGCGCCTCGTCGGCGAGCCGGGGTGGGGCCAGGAGGCGCGTCCGCAATGGGGGAGCCGACAACCGGGCCGGGACGCGGCATGAGCCAGCCGCCACCCGGATTGCGCGCGCTCTGTGAATGGGCTGCGGCCCTGCGGCTGGAGGATATTTCTCCAGAAATCCGGGCACGGCTGGCGCTGGTCGCGGCCGACACCCTTTCCTGCGCCGCTGCTGCTGCAGCCGACGCGGAGTTGAACACCTGCGCGCCGTTGCCCGCAGCAGTCGCGCAATCTCGCCTCGACGCCATTGAATCGTCAGTATGGGGTAGCCCCCGCCGGCTGCCCCGTGCCATGGCAGCGCGTGCCAACGCGACGCAGGCCAACTGGTGGCAACTGGATGAAGGTCACCACGAAGTCATGTGCCACGCCGGCCTGTACTGCGTGCCGGCAGCCCTCGCGGAACACGAGGCCGAAGGCACAAGCCTGGGTGAACTCATCCGCACTCTTGCCGTCGGCTATGAGCTCACCTGCCGCATTGCCAGCGCCTACCGGCTGGACGTACATGCACCACACCCGCATGCGCTGTGGAGTGCTCTGGGTGCATCTGCGGTTCTGGCTGCCGCGCGGCGCTATCCAGCGCGCGAATTCATGGCAGTACTGGACCAGGCTGCCGCCTGCATGCCGGTTGAAGCGCCGTTTGAATGGGTGCTGCGGGGTGACCTCATTGCGAACTCCTGGGCGGGAATGGGCATTGAACATGGCTTTGCCTGCGCAACTGCAGTACGCCATGGACTGCGCGCGCCCGAGGGTACGCTTCATCACCATCTGGCTGGCAGGCTCCATGCGACTGTGCAGGCCTGTCGAATGGACAAGCAACTCGGCGCGCGATGGGCCGTGCAGCGCAACTACCACAAGCTCATGGCTTGCGCTGGACAGAGTCACGCCGCCATCGAGGCGTTGCTGCAGGCGCGGGCATCCATGGCGCAGGCCGGGGTGGGCAATCCACTGGCCCGCATACGTGCCGAGGTACATGCATTTGCCACAGGCATGGATGTGCGGGACCCACGGACCAGCCTGGCCGCTCGATTTTCCATTCCGCACCTTCTGGCTGTCGTCTGGATTCACGGCCGCACCGACCCCGACGCGTTGGGCGCCCTGTACCTGGACGACCCCGAGGTCGCTCTGTTGCGTTGCCGTGTGGAACTGCTTGAAGGGCCTGCCGCGCCTGCACCGCATCACCGCGCGGCGTCGGTCACGGTTGTGGTCCCTGGCGGGATCAGTGCGCATGGCGCCTGCCTGGCGCCGGCGGGCAGCCCGGGCAACCCTTTATCCCCGCTGAGCATCGCCGCAAAATGCCGCGAGCTTGGAGGCAAGCTTCCCGCAGGGCCGCAAGCCGAGCTGCTGGAAGCGCTGCTCAGATACCGACCGTCTGCTTCAGCGTCGACACCGGGATGATGCCCTGGTCGCCATCTTCATAGACCAGATGCGCCGCAGCGGGTATGGCGCGCCAGCAGGCGGTGAATGACTGGCCTTGAAGCACGGCCATTGCTGCGCGGAATTCGGATCGGATACCGGGTTCGAGGTGCTTGAGCACGGATTCATTGGTGCACTCTGACTCCAGAAGGCGCACGGAGTCGCTGCCGTTGCCCGCTACCAGTTCGTTGGCCATGGTGGATGTGGCCGCAAGAAATGCTGCACAGAGAAAAGCTGCTCTCATGATTCTTCTCCTGTTCGATTCGAGTGCAACACCCTGTCGCGCCCTGTCTTCATTCTGGACATGCGGGAGCGCAGCGGTGTAGGACGGCACGCGCACCGCTGATGGGAAGCCGCCCACGGCTGCTGTGCGTGTGCACCGGGTGCCCAGGTGCGGCAGCATCCCGGCACTCGGGCACTCGGGCACTCCGGCAGCGATGTCCCTAGAATTCCCTCATGACCATCACCCTCAAAGTCGCCGTCATGGGCGCAGGCGCCGTTGGCTCGTACTACGGCGGCATGCTGGCGCGCGCCGGCCACAGCGTCACGCTCATTGCCCGCCCGCAGCATGTGGCCGCCATTGACCGCGACGGCCTGCGCATGGAAACGCGCACATTTGACGAGCATGTGCGGCTGGCAGCCAACAGCACGCCCTCAGCCGTGCAGGGCGCCGACCTCGTTCTGTTCTGCGTCAAGTCCACCGACACCGAGTCAGCCGGCGCGCAGATCAAGCCTTACGTCGGGGACAACACACTGGTGTTGTGCCTGCAGAACGGCGTGGACAATGCCGACCGCCTGCGCACCGTTCTGCCGCCGCACCAGGTGGCAGCGGTCGTCGTGTATGTGGCCACCGAGATGGCCGGGCCCGGGCACGTCAGGCACCATGGCCGTGGTGAACTGGTCATCGAGCCGGCAGCGGGGAGCGCGGCCGCAGCGCAGGCTCTCATTGCCGCTGGAATCCCGACGGAAATCTCTGACAACGTGCGCGGCGCCTTGTGGGCCAAGCTCATCGTCAACTGCGCTTACAACGCCGTCTCGGCCATTGCCCAGCGCCCGTACGGTGAGAATGTTCAGGCAGAGGGCATCCGCGAGGTCATGCGAGACGTGGTGGACGAGTGCCTTGCCGTGGCGAAAGCCGACGGCGTCCAGGTGCCCGGCGACCTGCACACCATCGTCGGCAAACTGGCCGACAGCATGCCGCTGCAGTTTTCATCCACCGCACAGGACCTGGCGCGTGGCAAGCGCACGGAGATCGACTACCTCAATGGCTTTGTCGTCAAGCGGGGAGAGTCGCTCGGCATTGCAACGCCGGTGAACCGGGTGCTGTGGGCGCTGGTGAAGCTGATCGAGTCCAGGAAGGCGGCCCGGGAGACTGCAACTCCCTGAGCGCCGCAGCCGCGTGCAGCATACCGATGTATGGTGCGGCCGTTTGCAGGGGCGCCTAGCATGGGCTGATACAGCCATCGGAGTCTCTGCCATGTTCACCTCTGCTCCTGTCACCAGCGGCACCATGATCAGCACCGGACCGTCGGTCATGACGCCCATCAGCCGCAGTGACGAAACGACAATTCCGGTCGAGCCGCTGCCGCCACAGGCTCCCCCCGGCGACGCAATGGTGCTGCTGCCGGGCGCGCACACCCCGTTGCCGCCACTCGGTACTGTGCCCCGCATGCCCGGCGGCCAGGAGCTTCCGGCCACGGACGCGCGCGAGAGCAAAGAGGAGAGGGCGCTCCCACCCCACGCGGGGGGAACGGCGCCGTCAGCCGCCCAAAAGCCCGCGTTCAGCAAGCGCGAGGAGTTCCCGAAGGACCGGAGTGGAATTCTGGAGCGCCTGAAGGAACTTGGCGCCAGGTACGACCACACCCGGGGCAGCCAGGAGATGTTCAAGCTCAACGGCCAGTTGATCGTCGTGCCCGTCAATGACGAACTGCCCATGGGCACCGCCCGCGCCATACGCCGGCAGGTCGAGGAAGCCCTGGCTGCCGAAACCAGGGCTGCAGTTGCAGTGCCGGACACCGCGACGTTGACGCTCGACGAACTCGTCAACGGCCGGGAGGAGACGGCCGAGTCAGGCGACCTGCAATCCGCCTCCACGACAGATTCTGCGCAGGCACCGACATTCCGGCAACTGCGTGACGGCGAGGTCCTGCCCCATGACGCCACGGTTCGTGGCGTGCCGGTGAAGTGGGTGACGCCCATCGTGTTCAACGGCCAGCGGCTGCTGAAAGTGTTCCCTGAATCGCGCAAGGACATGGAGTCGCTGAAAGACTGGCGCGTGGACAAGTCCGGCTCCAGCGGCGCAGCGCACTCCCTGTTCATCAGGTTCAGCGACGCGCAGCTGCGGGTGGGTGACAGGCCCCCGCCTGCCACGCCTGAACCTCGGGCCTCGTCCGGTACGCCGGCGGGCATGCGTGACGGAATGGACAGCAAGGCGCCAGAGCGTGAATCGCCACAGGCGCTGACAAAGGTGCAAGCTGAGTCCGGTGTCTCCCAGTCGATGTCATCCCCGACCCCTGCGTCGTCATCGTCCTCCTCGTCGTCGTCATCGTCATCACGGCCTGCCCCTTCATCCGTTTCCAGTTCCTCATCCACTGCGGCCAGCGAGTCTTCATCGCCCGCCGGGCCGGCACTGGCCCTGCCTGGACTGGGTCTGAAGCAGGCCGTGATCGCAGGTGGCCACTGGGCCCAGCTGATGAGCGAGCCCGGTGACCGACCTACCGTGCTTCGAACCATGGCGGAAGTCACCGACTGGGAGTGCCGAGGGATTCCCTGGAAGAAAGGGACTGACGGGCTCAATTACTACAGCTTCGATGTGGCATGCCCCGAAGCGGGAACCAGGCTCGTCCGCCACAAGGTCGGGGACGACGGGTTGCGCAAGATCTTCGATGGCGCGTCGGTCGTCGTCGATGACAAAAGGCTCGCCACCTTCGAGATGGCGCGCACCCGCAGCTTCACGCGCCGCAGCGGCGTCCGCACGGTGGAGCTCGTCGGCCACAAGCTCGGCAACCAACAGTTGGGCCTGGGCGACCCCAAGCCGGGTCTTGCGCCACTGAACAGCCGCTGCCTCGTCAAGGCCGGCGGCAAGTACGCGGTACTGTGGAGCGCGCCGGGTTCCCCCCAGACAGTGCTCGGCAGCACAGCGCCAATCAACACCTGGGGAGACAAGGCTGTCACCCTGCAGGCCAACCACAACTTGTACCTGTGCGTGATGCCAGTGGCCGGTCCGCAGGTCGCTGTCCAGCAAGAGACGGTCTTCAGCAGCGAGAAGATGCCCACACTGCCGTTCAAGACGGCAGTGACCGTCCATGGCAAGGCGGGCTGCTGGGTGCAGCTGGACCAGGAGAGCAGCGACACCTTGCAAAGCCGCGTCAAGGAGGCACCCGGCGACATCAAGCGCGGCCCCGGCAACAGACCCGCGCAGGCGGAATTGCTCGCGGTCGTCGGCGCCGACCAGGACTTCATGCCGCTGGTGCGCCGGGGCATTGCCAGCCGCTTTGAAGAAGAGGCGCCGATACAGGGCCACTCCACCTATGTATTCAAGTACAAGCCCGGGATTGTGCGCGCGAGCGTCTGGGACCTGGACACGACACCGCCCCAGCTGGGTGGCAGTGTCAAGCGGCGCCCAGCCACGGCAGCCGAGCTGCCGCCGAGTCACAGCGTCATGGAAAGGCGCAGGCTGCCCACCGGGCATGGCGTCGTCACCATCAAGCCCGATCTGCGCGACTATATTTTTCTCAATGGAAGCAGGGTACTGGTGCTGCCCGACCCCGCAGGTCAACCCGGCAGCTTCATCGGGCTGAAATGTGAGCATCGCGACATGCCGCTGACCGACCAGCCTCTGACTCTGGTAGTCACTGCCGGGGGGGGGCACTACACACTGGTGTCCGGCCCGGATGAAGCGCTGATGCAGGAGCTGGATTACCGGATGAACCGGATTGACGTGAGCGACCTGTTCCTGATCGAAGGGCAGCAAGGCTCATTCTTTGGCGAACCGACGCAGTTCAGGCGTGATGTGCCGGGCGGCAGCGCCTGACGCAACAGGCAAGCCGGATGCCGAGACTCAAAGCGGTCTTGTCCTGCGTGAGCCCGGTCATCTCAAGCGGAGTATGGGCGTTGGACAGAGGCATCTGTCCCAACCCTCAACTCCTTAAGAAGCGCAATTCCCCTGCATACGCGCAATACCGGTTGTGCAAAGCGCCGTTCCGGGTTAACCGTGCTGCTCAGCGCTTTGCCGCATGACTGAGCCGGGCCAGCGCGCGGCCGAGCCCCTCATCGCCGGGAATCATCTCCTCCAGGGTTTCGAGCAAGTGCGGCCAGTAGAGCGCGTCATTGGCGCCGCCCGCATCCGACACGGACGCGGCCTTGTAGGCAATGACAAGGTCGCGCAGCCGGTCAACGGCATT
>CAZFKW010000139.1:0-656 GCA_964519795.1 uncultured Ramlibacter sp.
ATGAGATGGGGAACCATGCGGCCCTCTTTGGAATGATTGACTGAATTCTAGGGATATAAGGGCGGGGTGGGCCGTTGCAAGTGTTACGGCCGGGTGTTACGACCGTCGCGCGAGCGGCAAGTTCAACAGGAGATTCTGGGGCTTGAGCTTCAGCCGGTTATTTTCGTCCATCGCCATGGCCAGGTAAACCGGGCGGCCGGCGATGTCGGCCCGCATGGCGGCCGGGTCAGTGAACTCCAGCCGGAACAGGGCGAGCAGCCGCGCCATGCGGTCCTCAGCCACATCCACCCCGGTGTACAGGTCATTGAGCACGCTGCTCGCCTGGGCGTCCAGACCGACATGCCAAACCCATTGATCGTCGTCGATCTGCCTGTCGATGCTGATGCTGACGTCCGCGCCCAGGAAATGGGCTATCCAGCACTCCAGGACCCGGCACAGCGCTGCCGGCGCGGGCTGGTCGTAGTTGAGGCTGACGACCAGGTCGTGGTTTTCGTCGCGGCCCCAGTACCCATCGCCATTGGCTTCGCCCAGCACGTCCAGGTCGGTGGTGCGCAGCATGGCTCCCCCCTGCTTGAGCAGCTCGCCAATGGTGCCAAAGCCGGCGGCTACGGCGTGCCGCTCCACACGCTGGAGACGCCGGAATACGCCGCGTTCGA
>CAZFKW010000139.1:666-9429 GCA_964519795.1 uncultured Ramlibacter sp.
CGGCCACCGCATGCCGCTCCACCGTTTCATCATCGGCCGCCATGACGGCGCCATCTTCCATGACCGATATTTTCTGGGTGCGAAACAGCATTTCGGCGGCGCGCGCTTCCAGGGGCGAGGCGGCGTTACCCAGTACATGCCGCAGCAATATCTGCGTGAGCAGGTGCACAAACTGCGGCGGAACGTCCACGCCCTCGCCCTGGAACAGCGCCATGTAGCTGGCTTCGAGTGAAGGTCCGGCCAGCAGGCGGGTGCGAAAACGCAGCCACACGGCGTAGTTTTCTCGGGCATCCGCGTCGCGGATCCTGGCCAGCTGCCCTGCGCCTACATCGGCGCGTGGGTCCGCCAACAGCCGCTCGTGGGTGGCGCGTTCGTCAAAGCAGGAGTCGGCAATCAGGGCCAGCTCGGGCCGCGCCAGCAGCAAGCGCAGGAAGTCATCACTGACCACAAGCCGGTTGTCAGGCGTGCGGCCCATGAGGCCATAGCCGCAGGCGGGCCAGAAATCGTGCATGGCGGAGGGGGGTGCTTGGTCAGGCGGGGCCGTCAGGTACGGACTTCGCCAGTGCCCAGGACCACATACTTGAGCGAGGTCAGGCCTTCAATGCCGACCGGGCCGCGGGCGTGGAACTTGTCGGTGCTGATGCCGATTTCAGCGCCCAGGCCAAACTCGAAGCCATCGGCGAAGCGGGTGCTCGCATTCACCATGACGCTGGCCGAATCCACCTCGCGCAGGAAACGCTGGGCGTGAACATGATCGCGCGTGATGATCGCGTCGGTGTGGTGACTGCCGTAGCGGTTGATGTGGTCGATGGCCGCGTCAATGCCGTCCACGATCTTGATGCTGATGATGGGGGCAAGGTATTCCTCGTACCAGTCCTGCTCGGTCGCGGCCGTGGTGCTGATCTTCGCGTTCTCCAGGATGGCCCGGGCCCCGTCATCGCAACGCATCTCCACGCCCTTGGCGGCATAGATGGCGCCGATCTCCGGCAGGAACTCTGCGGCCACCCCGCGCGCCACGAGCAGGCCTTCGCTGGCATTGCAGGGGCTGTACTTCTGGGTCTTGGCGTTGTCGGCAATATTCACCGCCATGCCGATGTCGGCGGTGTCATCCACATAAACATGGCAATTACCGTCCAGGTGCTTGATGACGGGCACCTTGGCGTCACGGCTGATCCGCTCGATCAGGCCCTTGCCGCCGCGCGGAATGATCACGTCCACATATTGCGGCATGGTGATGAGCTGGCCCACGGCCTCGCGGTCGGTGGTCTGCACCATCTGCACCGCCTCGGCGGGCAGGCCGGCGTCGGCCAGCGCCTGCTGCACCAGCCGGGCCAGCGCCTTGTTGGACTCTATGGCTTCCGAGCCGCCGCGCAGGATGCAGGCATTGCCGCTCTTGATGGACAGGCTGGCGGCCTCGATCGTCACGTTGGGCCGGCTCTCGAAGATCATGCCAAACACGCCGATGGGCACCCGCATCTGGCCCACGCGGATGCCGCTGGGCTGCTGTTTCATGCCGATGATCTCGCCAATGACGTCGGGCATGGCGGCGAGCTGCCCGCAGCCCTGGGCGACGGTTTCGATGATTTTGGGCGTGAGCTTCAGGCGGTCCACCAGCGGCGCGGCCAGGCCGGCGGCGGTGGCGCGTTCAATGTCTTTGGCGTTGTCGGTTTGCAAGGCCTCTGTGTTCGACCGCAGCAAGGCCGCCAGCGAACGCAGCGCCCTGTTTTTCGTGGCCGTGTCCGCCCTGGCCATCAGGGCTGACGCGGTGCGGGCCTGCAGACCGAGGGTCTGCATGTATTCGGATATGTTCAACGCGTTCATGGAACCTGCCATTTTGCCTGTTTATCGGGCGGCGGGGGCTGCACATGCGCGGCACAGCTGCAAGGCCAGCCTGTGCAGCGACTGCCAGCCATCGGCGGGCCAGTCCGGCTGTTTCAGGCCCTTGACGATGCCATCGACCAGGTGGGCCGAGTGCAGGAGATTGGACAGGGTGACCTCCGTCAGCCGCGGCAGCACCCGCTCAAAAAGCCGCTCCTTCACGCCCCAGACGCGCTGCTCGCGCAGGGCCATGGGCAAAGGCCGCCCCTCGCCCATGGCGTCCTTCACGCGCTTGAGCGCGCGGATGTCTTCGCTCAGCGTGTAGTGCACCAGCACCTCGGCCTCGCCCTCGGCCTGCAGGCCGTCGAGCATGCGCTGCACTCGCGCCACCTGCCCGCCCAGCACCGCCTCGGACAGCTTGAAGACGTCATAGCGCGCGACGTTGAGCACGGCGCTTTCCACCTGATCGAACGTGAGCTCGCCCTGTGGGAACAGCAGACCGAGCTTCTGGATCTCCTGGAGCGCGGCGAGCAGGTTGCCTTCCACGCGGTCAGCAAAAAAGCCGAGCGTGCGCTGGCCCTCCTCGCCCGCCGTGACGCGCTGCCCCTGTGTCTGCAACCGCTGGGCGATCCAGGCGGGCAGCGCCGCGCGCTCGACCGGGTCCACCTGGATAGTGACGCCAAAGCTGTCCAGGGCCGTGAACCAGGCGCCGCCCCGCGTCATCTTGTCGAGTTTGGGCAGCATCACGATGGTCAGCGTCGAGTCATTGCCCTGCGATGCCTGGGCCAGCTGCTGGATGGCCGGGCTGCCCTCCTTGCCGGGCTTGCCCGAGGGAATGCGAAGCTCGACGATCTGCTTGTCGGCAAACAGGCTGAGCGATCTCGAGAGCGCGTTCGCGGCAACCCGCCCCGCCAGCCGCGAGCACCTCGCTCCAGTCAAAGTGCGCCCCGGCCACTGTGTGCGAGGTCCGCTCGGTGAACCCCTGGGCGCGCGCCGCAGCACGGATGGCGTCCGCCGCTTCCTGGACCAGCAATGGCTCATCGCCGTGGACGGTATAGAGGGGCCTGAGGCCCTTTTGCAGGTGGCTGGGGAGTTGGGCGGCTGCGAGCTGCATGCGGGGAGTTTACGCGCCAACCGGTTGGCCGGAATGCGAAACCGTGGCTTCTCGCCCTTCCAAAAATCACTCTTGTACTGTATAAAATTACATGTACTATGGACCAACATTGCCAATGTAGGCTCTTTGAAGAGTTCCACCCCTACCCGAGCCCGATCATGCAGACAGAAAGCGAACTGACCGCCCTATGCCTGGCTCTGATCCGGGACTCTCGCTGCCTTTCAGCGACGGAGCGCAAGTGGGTAACGGCACATGCAGAAGCAGCGGTCAGCGAGCCAGCTGTTGAGCAAGCTCTCGCGGCAATCCGGCAGGGTCACGACCCATTGGGCGAAGCATTCACCGCCATCCGCTCGTCGCAGGTTCGTCGCGCAACCGGTGCGGTCTACACACCGGATGCCATCGTTCAATCCATGATGGCCTGGCTGGCAACGCATGAACCACCCAGGCGAATTGTCGACCCCGGCGCCGGGTCGGGCCGCTTCATCCTGGCTGCTGCAGAGACTTTCAAGGAAGCGGAGCTGGTCGCTGTTGAAATGGACCCACTGGCGGCGCTGATGTTGCGCGCCAACCTGTCTGCACGAGGACTGGCTGACAGGGCCAAAGTGCTTGTGCAGGACTATCGCAGCGTGACCCTGCCCGACTTGGCGGGCACTACAGCCTTCATAGGCAATCCGCCATATGTGCGCCACCATGACATCACTGAGCGCTGGAAAGCCTGGTACGCGTCACGCTTCGCCGGACTGGGCATCAAGGCCAGCGCCCTGGCCGGGCTCCATCTGCATTTCTTCCTGCAGACACGCTTGCTTGCAAAGAGCGGTGACCTTGGAGCGTTCATCACGTCTGCTGAGTGGCTGGACGTGAACTACGGATCTGCCCTGCGCAAGCTGCTGGTTGATGAGTTGGGCGGCATTGCCTTGCATGTGCTGGAGCCTGCGGTTCAGGCGTTCCCGGGAACGGCGACGACCGCTGCAATTACCTGCTTTCGCATGGGCGAAAAAAGCGACCCCATGCGTGTCCGCTCGGTGCCCGACATGAAGCGCCTCAACGGCTTGTCCAAGGGTATGGCGATTGAACGCAGACATCTCCTGGCTGCCCCGCGGTGGTCAGTCATCGTCAAGCCATCGGCGCAGCACGCTGATGGCGTGCTGGAGCTGGGAGAGTTGTTTCGTGTGCACCGCGGCCAGGTGACGGGCGCCAACGGAATCTGGATTGCCGGCGAGCAGGCGAGCCAGTTGCCCGAGCGGATCAAGTTGGCCACGGTAACCAAGGCCCGGGACCTGATTCAAGCCGGCGCAAGCCTGCACTCAGCCAGCATCTTGAGGCGCGTGATTGACCTGCCTGCCGAACTCGATGAGTTCACGGCGCAAGAACGCAGGCGGATCCTGGCGTACCTTGACTGGGCAAAGACTTTAGGGGCGGATCAGGGGTACGTTGCGAGACATCGGAAGGCCTGGTGGTCGGTGGGCCTGAAGGCGCCCGCACCGATTCTCTGCACCTACATGGCACGCCGGCCACCACAGTTCACCCTGAACACTTGCGGCGCACGCCACATCAACATCGCGCACGGTTTGTACCCGCTGCAACCCCTGCCTCCCGAAGCATTGGGCAAACTGGTGGGCTGGTTGAACCGGAACATCAACACCGGTAGCGGTAGAACCTACGCCGGTGGATTGACAAAGTTCGAACCCGGGGAAGTCGAGCGCTTGCTCATTCCAAGGCTCGAAACACTCCAGGCATGATCAGGCTGCCTACGCACTGGACACGCGGCGAGTTGGGCGTCAATGTCGCAACCTCGGCCTCGCAGTTCAGGGCGGAGCGATTGGCCGCTTCAGATCATTGGGCAACTCACTACAAGGCGGCGCGGGAGAAATTCGAACGGCTCTTCTAAACACTGGGCAATTTTGGTCCCGGCGGGATCTCGGATGAATCGCTGGCCAGAGCCTATGCGCTGGGCCTTGGAGAAGCATTGCGGTACCTGGCTGGCCCGCCGGTCTCTGACGACGACTTGCAGGTCATCGCAAATGTTGAATCGCTGGCACCCGCCTTGCTCGTGAAAAATCCCGATGCTTTGCGAAAAGTGTTCGAGGTCATCGAGCGAATCATCGACCCTTTTCGCTTCCCGTGGGTCCACGCAGGGCTGGCCCCAACGCCTCAGCAAAGAAAGACTGCATTGCTCGCGTCATCAGTCCTGCTGGCTGCGCAGCGTGTTGCAACTGAACGCCGGATGGATGGCAAGGATTCGCAGAAGACCAGGGTCAAGGATTACCTTCGCACACTCGGGTTTGCTGAAGTCCCTCCCGCCAGAATCGGCACCATTGTCAATGGTCCGCAGAGCATGCAGTTCTGCGCAGAATGCCAGCTTGGTGAGCGCAAGGCGGATATCGTCGTGCGACTGCACGATACAAGACTGATGGCAATTGAATGCAAGGTCTCCAACAGCGCACTCAATAGCCTCAAGCGCATCAACAATGATGCTGCCGTCAAAGCGGACTACTGGATCAAGGAGTTCGGTGCGGCACAGGTCGTTCCGGTCGCGATGCTTGCGGGGGTTTTCAAGGTATTGAATCTCGAGCAGGCCCTGTCGCATGGGCTCGCACTTTTCTGGGCGCATGACCTGGACAAGCTTGGGGAGTTCATTGCGTCAACCCGTTGAGATTCAGGAATTGCGAGGCCCTTTAGCGAATGCGTCCTGGACTGCTCAGCTGAGTGCTGCAGCGGCAGTCTGGTTGTCAAGCCGCAGGGTCAGGCAATACGCCGCACCGCCCGAGCGGTTGAACGAGCCCAGCGGCACCACATGGACGCGGTAGCCGCGATCCTCCAGCTGCGCACGCAGCGCCGGCGAGCAGTAGCACATGACCACATCCCGCCCCAGGCACACTGAATTGACGCCCAGGTGTTCGGCGTCCTCCAGCGGGGCCACGATGAGCTTGTCGTGTGCCACACGCGCCCTGATCTGCGCCTGGCCCTCGCTGCTGAACGCCGCCGGGTGGTGGATGACCTCGCCACCGGACAGCAGGCACAGGCAGGTGTCCAGGTGATAGAAGCGCGGATCGACGAGCTCCAGCGGGATGCAGGGAATGTTGAACACATCCGTCAGCGTGTTCCCGGCTTCAAGGCTTGAGCGCTGGCCCCAGCCCGTCCAGATCAGGCCCCGGCCGGGGTCAAAGATGGCATCGCCCGCGCCTTCGAAGAACACGCCCCTGGGCATGTGGTGGATGGCGTCGATGTCGCCGCGTGCCTGCATGTCCTCGAACATGCGCTGCCCGTGCGGCTCTTCGCCGGTGCGCTCGGGCCGAAGGTAGCGTGCCATGACCGCCTTGCGATCGAGCACGACGGCGCAGTTGGCGGTGAACACAAGATCCGGCCACCCCCTGGCGGCCGGCTTGACGCTGACCCGTGCGCCCAGCTCCTCATATTTGGCCTTCAGCGCCGTCCAGCCTTCATGCGCATCATGAGAAAGGCGCTGCGCGTCCACAGCCCACTGGTCCGGGTCCATCCAGGGATTGATGGAGTAACTCACCTCGAAGAAATCGGGCGGGCTCATGAGCAGGTGCGGCATGCGCGGCAGTGTCGCACACACCGTCGATCCTCAGGGTTGGCGGCGGTGCGATGCGGGGGCAGGTTCGTCCAGCGTGATGACATTGCGGAAGGTCCCGGCCGGCGCCACTTCGACAATGTCGTGCGGCCGCCCGCTCAACGCCTCTGTGACCGCCTCGTCGCAACCTTCGCCGGGCCGCTCCCGCCCGGCCAGCCCGGTCAACTGGCACCGGCGCAACGCCGGTTGGCCGCTTGCGGAATCTCCCATGACGCCTTGCGACCGGTAAGGCTTGATGTACCGGTACCCGGCACCATTCGATTCACGGCAAAAGCCGTCCTTTCCAAGGCCCATGGTCCGGGCTTCGGGGTCGTCATACAGTTGCCGGGCCCAGATGCAGGCCTCGGCCGGAGTCCTGAAAAAGGGGCCGGTCTGGTACCAGGAATACCGGTCGGGGGTTTGGCTCAAGGCGGTGCAGGCCAGGCATGCAAGGCCGGCAGTCACAAGCAGACGGATCACGCTTCGGGGCTTTCAGGCAGTCCGGCATGGAGCCGGGGAACAAGAGATGCCTGAAAGACCGGACTCGAACCGAGCCCTTAAACCTCCGCAAGCGCGGAGATTCTACAAACTAATACAAAAGATATTGAAAACCAATTCTGAACAATTCTTTTGTTATCGAAACGCCTGCGCAGTCAGATTTCCTTGACTGCCGCCAGACGGCGCAGCAGCTGCTGCACGATATCGGTCTGCATGTCGCGGAACAGCAAAGCTTCTTCCGCTTCCTTGGCCAGGACTGCGGACTCATTGAAGCTGATATCGCGCTGCTGGAGGATTTCCGTGGCCGGCAGCACCTCCCTGCCCTGCTGGTTGCGCAGCCGGAAGCTGAAGCGGCTGCGCAGCTGGAACTCGCGCACCTGGCCGCTCGCATTGAGGCCCACGACAACCTTCTCGCGCTGTTCATTCAGCACATCGAGGATGACCTGGGCTGTATTGATCTGCTGGGCACCGACCACCGAAACATTGCCGCCTGAAGCAATGCTGCGCCGCATCTCGTTGGCGACGGGCGATGACTCCCCGGCGCTGATGAAGATGGTTTCGAATGCGAAGTTGGGCGCCTGCCGCAGCTGGAAGCCGCAGCCCGCCAGCAATGAAGCTGGCATGATCAGGTCCCGGCCACTAGATGACGACGTTCACCAGGCGCCCGGGCACCACGATGATTTTCTTGACCCCCGCGCCATTGGCAAAGGCAACAAATGCCTCGCTGGCGGTGGCAGCCTTTTCAATATCAGCCTTGCTGGCATCGGCCGGCACCCGGATGGAGCCGCGCAACTTGCCGTTGACCTGCAGCACGAGCTCGATTTCATCCTGCACCAGAGCGCCTTCATCCACCTGCGGCCAGGGCGTGTCCAGCAGGTCGCCGCTGGCGGTGGCATAGCCCAGCTCGTTCCACAGCCCGAAGCTGATATGCGGGCACACCGGGTAGAGCACCCGCAGCAGGATGCTGTAGCACTCGGCCAGCGCCGCCTGGTCAGCGGCGCTGCCTGCGAGCTTTGCGTCTTCCAGCGTGTTGAGCATCTTCATCACGGCGGAGACCACCGTGTTGTACTGCATGCGCTCGTAGTCGTAGTTGGCCTGGCGCAGCACGGTGTGGATTTCAAGCCGCAGTGCCCTGGCCGCCGGGGAATAGTCCTGTGCCTTGCCCCGCGAGGCATAGCCCGCCTTGAGCGCGGCTTCGTGCTTGACCGCAAAGTTCCAGACCCGGCGCAGGAAACGGTAGCTGCCTTCCACGGCCGAGTCATTCCACTCCAGCGTGGCCTCCGGCGGCGCGGTGAACATGGTGTACAGGCGTGCCGTATCGGCGCCGTACTTCTCGATCAGGTCCTGCGGGTCAACGCCGTTGTTCTTGCTCTTGCTCATGGTGCCCACGCCCTCGTAGGTCACGGCCGAGCCGTCTTTCTTCAGCCTGGCGCCAACCACCTTGCCGGTGTCGTCGTGCACATCATCCACATCGGCGGGCCAGAAGTACTCGACGCCGCCCGTCGCGCCCTTGCGCGAATAGATGTGGTTGAGCACCATGCCCTGTGTCAGCAGTTTGGTGAAGGGCTCGTCCACCTTCACCAGCCCCAGGTCGCGCATGACCTTGGTCCAGAAGCGCGCATAAAGCAGGTGCAGGATGGCATGCTCGATGCCGCCGATGTACTGGTCCATCGGCATCCAGTACTGCGCGCCCGCAGCGACCATGGCCAGGTCGTTCTTCGGGTCGCAGTAACGCATGAAGTACCAGGAGCTGTCCACG
>CAZFKW010000140.1:0-6283 GCA_964519795.1 uncultured Ramlibacter sp.
GGTTCGGCTACACGCAGCAGTCGTACTGGCAACTCTTCAGTGGCGCCCTGTCGCGCCCGTTCCGCACCACCGACCATGAGCCCGAGGCGGTCTATGTTTACCCGGCCGACTTCAACCTGCCGGGTGGCTGGCGCATGCGCTATGCGGGCCTGGGCGCGGTCCACCACTCCAACGGCCAGCCCTTGCCGCTGTCGCGCAGCTGGAACCGCGTGTACCTGATGGCCGGCATGGAAAAGGGTGATGAATTCACCGTCAGTGCGCGTGTCTGGCAACGCCTGAAGGAGTCGGCCGCCAAGGACGACAACCCGGACATCAGTGACATCATCGGCCGTGGTGAAATCACCGGCTACTGGAATTTCAACAAGTCCAACACCGTCGGCCTGACGCTGCGCCACTCCCTTGCAAGCCAGGCCAAAGGCTCGGTGCGTCTGGAGTGGCTGAAGACCCTTGGAGACAGTCCCGACGCTGCGCGGCCCAGCGGCCTCAGGCTGCACACGCAGCTGTTCAGCGGGTATGGAGACAGCCTGATCGACTACAACCGCAGGCGCACTGTTTTCAGCGTCGGCCTCAGCCTCGTGGATTTTTAAAGGCCCCCGGCCTTCAAACAGACAACGGCCCCCCGGAGAACTACATCGGTCTGAACAGGTGAGTGAAGGCACGGCTGACTTTCACGCGCCGCTGCAAGCCCTTGAGCGCCAGCGAATAGTGTCCCGCTTCATCGCGCGTGGCCGACTCGATGCACTTGCCATTGACCATGACGCTGCGGTGCACCTGAAGAAAGTCGGTCGCATCAATGCGCGACATGATCTCGCGCAGGCTCAGCCGCACCAGCGCCTCGCCGGTGGCGGTGATGACGTTGACGTACTTGTCGGTGGCCTCGAAGCAGATGACGTCCTGCACCGGGATCATCCGCACGGTATTGCCCACACCGGCGCGGATGATGCTGATGCGCTCGGCCTCAGCTCCCTGCGGTGTAGCAATCGCCTGCACTTTTTGGAGCAGCGTGGCCATCTCGCCCGCGCCGGGCGCGTCGGCACGTGAGGCCAGGCGAGCCTTGAGCCTCTCCACCGTGTCCGCCAGCCGATCGGGCACCACGGGCTTGAGCAGGTAGTCCACCGCCGCATGCTCGAAAGCCGCGACGGCGTATTCGTCATAGGCCGTGACAAAGACGAGCAGCGGCGCCGGCTTGTCTTCAGGCCAGTCGTCCGCCACCGCCTCGGCCACTTCCAGGCCGGTTTTGCCCGGCATCCGGATGTCCAGGAACAGGATGTCGGGCTGGTGCTGCAGCGCCAGTTCGCAGGCCGTGATGCCATCTTCGGCCATGGCCGAAATCTTCAGTTCGGCCCAGGCCTGCTCCAACTGCTTTGCCAGCGTGCGGGCCAGGCGCGGCTCATCTTCAGCGATCAGTGCAGTGGGCACGAGGGGCATCGGCGACATCAGGCGCAGCCTTTCAGCAAGGCCTTCTGCTTCGCGGCTGTTTCACTCGCCAGCCCCGGTATGCGCACCGTGGCGCAAACCCCCTGCGGTTCATTGCGGTCCAGCTTCAGGAATGCCCTGCCGCCATAGGCGGCCTTGAGCCGCTCATTGACGTGGGCCAGGCCATAGGAAGTGCTGCGCCCATCCGGGTCATGGTCGGCGGGCAATCCCAGGCCGGTGTCCTTGACCGTGATGACCACGCAGGCGCCTTCGGTCGTGGCCTTGACGTCAATGGCGCCCCGGCCGACCTTGGGCTCCAGGCCGTGCTTGATGGCGTTTTCCACCAGCGGCTGCAGCAGCATGGGCGGGATGCGGGCCTGGTTCAGCTCCGCCGGCAGGTCCAGCGAGTAGCACATGCGCGAGCCCATGCGCAGCGCCATGATGTCCAGGTAGGCCTTGAGCTGGGAGAACTCCTGCTTGAGCGTGGTGGACTCGCTGCACGAGGCCGCCAGCGTCGCGCGCAGGTAGCAGATAAGCTGGTCGATCATGGTCTTGGCCGCCTCGGGCTCATCGTCCACCATGGTGCGCAGGTTGGCCAGGGTGTTGAACAGCATGTGCGGCTCCAGCTGGATGCGCAGCAGGCGCAGCTGGGCTTCCGTGGCCAGGCGCTGGGCTTCCATGCGGCCTGCCGCTTCATGTGAAAGCTGGCGCCGTACGCCCAGCGCATAAAGCACCAGGCCGGAGATCAGCGCTGTGCCGACGATGGGGAACATCCGGGCCTCGCCGGGGGCGAGGAAGGAAAATGGCTCGTCCATGACCCAGAAACACAAAGAGCGACCCACCACGTAGCCCACCGGCACTGCAATTGCCGCAGTAAGAACAAAGGCTGTATTTGGCTCCAGCCGGCGCACCCACGGAATCTGTACGACAAGCCAGCCGACCAGCACGACGGTCAGGCCGATGGCCTCACTGTTGAGCAGGACCGTCCCCAGGCTGCCCAGCTCGGGCATGGACATGTGGATGACCATGGCGGCCAGCGCATACACGACCACGCAGAACACCAGCGAGCCCAGCAGTGATTTCCACGACTGGACTGGCAGGGCTTCGAGGCGTTGCGGGATGAATGGCATGGGTGAATTGTGCCTTGGCGGGTGAGTGTGGACTGTGACAGGGGCTGTTGCGCAAGGAAAGCGGCCTGCGACGAACTGTCGCTGCGGGCGACCGAACCGGCCCGGCCAGGCGCCGGACGGGGCGCCGCCACCAGCGGCCGGGCATTTGCCCCGCCGGGAAGCGCAGGCTATAGTCTCTGCAGGGGGACACCATGCAACTCTTCATCTCAACCGGCCTGATGCTGGCCATCGTCATATGGGGCATCATTGCGCCGGCGCATCTGGGCACGGTGTTTGATGCCGCCCTTGCCACGATCACCCGGGATTTCGGCTGGCTGTACCTGTGGACGGTGCTGGGCCTCGTCGTGCTGGCGTTTGTGCTTGCCTTCAGCCGATACGGCGATCTCAAGCTGGGCGCCGAAGATGACGAGCCCGAGTTCTCGGTTGGCGCCTGGTTTGCCATGCTGTTCGCCGCAGGCATGGGGATCGGGCTCGTGTTCTGGGGCGTGGCCGAGCCGATCTCCCACTTCAGGACGCCTCCTCCCGGCATCGCGCCCGGCACGCCGGAGGCTGCCAACGCCGCCATGCGGTACTCGTTCTTCCACTGGGGCCTGCACCCCTGGGCGGTGTACTCCGTTGTGGCACTCACCATCGCCTTCTTCCAGTTCCGCCGGGGCGGCTCTGCGCTTATCAGCACGTCGGTCCAGAGCCTGCCCTGGGCCGCAACACGGCACATCGGCCCGGTGGTCAATGTGCTCGCCGTCATTGCAACAGCATTCGGCGTCTCCGCCTCCCTCGGCATGGGCGCCCTGCAGATCAACAGCGGACTCGGTGCGCTGTTCGGGTTGACGGTGAGCCCGGCAACACAGGTGATGATCATCGTGCTGACCACCGCGCTCTTCCTGATCTCGGCCGTCAGCGGCGTGACCCGGGGCATCAAGTGGCTCTCGTCGTTCAACCTCGTCATGGCCGCACTGCTGGCGCTGACCGTCTTCCTGCTGGGGCCGACAGTGGCCATCATCGACACGCTCACAACCACGTTGGGAAACTACACCAGCGAGTTCGTGCGCATGAGCCTGCGCACAACGCCCTTTCGCGACAGCAGCTGGGTCGGCGGATGGACCATCTTCTACTGGGCCTGGTGGGTGTCATGGTCGCCCTTTGTGGGCCTTTTCATTGCCCGCGTGTCTCGCGGAAGGACTGTGCGGGAGTTCATTCTGGGCACGGTGGCCGCGCCGACCATTGCCGCGTTCATCTGGTTTTCCGTGTTCGGCGGCACCGCGCTCAACCTCGAGATCATGCGGGGCATTCCCATCTCGCAGGCCGTGCAGGCGGACGTCTCGACCGCGCTGTTCGCCATGTTCGATGCCTTGCCGCTGGGCATGCTCATGTCCGGCGTGGCAACCGTACTGGTCCTGGTTTTCTTTGTGACCTCTGGCGACTCGGCCGTGCTGGTCCTCGGAATGATGAGCACGGGCGGCAATGAGAACCCCGGCGCCCGGGTGAAGATCGCGTGGGGCGTGCTGGTCGCGGGCATTGCCATCAGCCTGCTGCTGGCCGGCGGGATCAAATCCGTGCAGACCGCCACCATCGTATTTGCGCTGCCTTTTACCGTGGTGATCATCCTGATGGCAGTGGCGCTGTGGCGTGGCTTGAGTGAAGACTACGCCGCCGAGAAGAAGCGCGAACACGTCCTGCGCAAGCGAATGAAGGACCTGATGGAGCAGCAGGACACGGCGCGCCGAGGCTCGGACGAGTGACCGCGAACTCCGATGATTCAGCCCGCTAGGCGAGCAGTGCCTGCAGGATCGGCATGGCTTCGTTCGCAGCCCTCTCGCCTTCAGCGGCGGCAACCACGCCACGATGGAAGTCCATGGCGACCACGCCGGCCAGCCGTGGCCGGATGAGCACATCGGCGGGCTCGCCCGCCAGGCGGCTTTGCGTGATGCGCACCTGCATGATGTTCAGGCTTGTCAGCATGACGTCCTTGACCGACGGCGATTGCGCCGGGTCCAGCGGGCGTCGGCGGAAGCGCCCGAAGATCGCGTCGATCAGCGCGTTCGGCGCGGCGCCCGGCACAGCCGCTGGCATCTCCGGTAGCTTCGCGCGCCGGCCGATCAGGTCCCAGTTCAGGTCCACCGCGATCACGATCTCGGCGCCCAGTGCGCGGCACAGGGACACCGGCACCGGGTTCACGAGTCCGCCGTCCACCAGCAGCCGCCCGTCATGAACGGCCGGCGTCAGCAAACCCGGCATGGCAAGCGAGGCGCGCACCGCATCAATGACCGGGCCTTGCTGCAGCCAGACCTCGCGGCCGGTGGCAAGCTCTGTCGCAACACAGCCGAACTTGCGGGGCAACTCCTCGATGCCCCGGTCAACGAACTTCGAGCGGAAAAACTCGACGAGCTTGCCCCCCTCCATCAGCCCGCCACTCAAGCGCCAATCCATCAGGCTCATGACGGCCTGCCAGTCCAGGTGCTGCATCCACTGGTCCATCCGCTCGATCTCGCCTGCGGCGTAAGCCGCGCCCACCATCGCGCCGATCGACGTGCCGCAGACGATCTGCGGTGAGATGCCGGCCTTCTCCAGCGCCCGGATGACGCCGATATGAGCCCAGCCACGGGCGGCGCCACTGCCGAGTGCGAGTCCGATGCGGGGTTGGTCAGAAGCCAAGGGGGGTTCCTGAAGATCTTCGAAGGTATCTTAGCCTTTTGCATCCACGCCAGCGGGAGCACTGCTCGCCGGGCTGCGTCCTGGAGCCGTCCACCGCGAGAGCTACCTCGCAATGGTCAGGCCGTCAGCGCACTCAGCCGTCCCCGCGCCGCCACCAATGCAGCAGCCGGTTTTCAACCGCGAGCAGCACAAGATTCAGGCCGTAGCCCAGCGCCGCGAGCAGGAAGATCGCGGCGTACATGTCGCTTGAGCGCATGGCGAACTGCATGGTCATGATGTAGTAGCCGATGCCCTCTGAGCCGGCGATCATCTCCGCGACCACGCTCACTATGAGCGCCAGTGCCAGGCTGGTGCGCAGCCCCGCCATGATGAATGGCAGGCTGGCCGGCAGGACCACCTGCAGCAGCGTGCGCAGCCGCCCCACCTGGAAAGTGCGCGCGACATCCAGGGCGACAGGGTCCACCGCGCGCACGCCGCCCACGGTGTTGACCAGCACCGGGAAGAAGCAGGCCAGCGACACCGCAAACACCTTCATTGCATCGTCAATGCCCAGCAGCAGGATGAGCGGCGGCACGATGGCCGGCATGGGTATGGGGCGCAGCAGCTCCACCAGGGTTCGCAGCGCGGCGTCCGCGACAGGGAAGCTCGCCATCGTGATGCCGAGCAGCACCCCCGCAGCCGAACCGATGGCAAAGCCGGCCGCCATGCGCCACAGCGTGGAGCCAAACACCTGGGCCAGCTCGCCATTGCCCAAGCCGGTCACGATCGCCCGCAGGATTTCCGTCACCGGCGGCCAGTTGGTGCTCGACACGCAGCACAGCGCGGACACCTGCCAGAGCACCAGCAACAGCACAAGCAGCAGCACACCCCAGAGCCGGTACGAGCGGGCGAACATGTGTCAGGCCTCGAACACCAGACGGCCGTCGACTGCGGTCGCCAGCACGCGCGCGCCGCGCAAGGCCTCGGGGTCGCAGGTGACGGGGTCAACGGACAGCACCGTCCAGTCGGCCAGCAGGCCGGGCTGCAACATGCCGCGTTCATGCTCGCTGAAGCTCACGTAGGCGGCATCGCGGGTGTAGAGCGCC
>CAZFKW010000140.1:6293-9420 GCA_964519795.1 uncultured Ramlibacter sp.
TGCAGCCGGCCCACGGGCTCGTCCGTTCCAGCGATGTGGCGCGTGCGCGCCTGCCACAGGCCGAGCAGGGGCTGGTAGGGCGTGACGGGCGAGTCGGAACCACCGCCGACCACCACCCCACCGTCGATCCAGCTGCGCACCGGCGTGGCGGTCGCCATGAGGGCCGTGCCGAAGCGCTTCACCAGCAGCGGGCCAAACGCGTACTGCATGGAGCACTGTGTCGCCACCGTGATGCCCATTCGTGCCGCTTCACGGATGTTGCGCGCCTCGGGCCACAGGTAGGCATGGATCAGGCTGAAACGCAGCGGGCGAAGCGGGATCTCCTTGTCAATCTCGGCAAACACCTCCAGCGCGATATCGATGGCCTTGCCGCCGACCACATGCACGCCCATCGACCAGCCGTTCCGCGCGCATGCCCAGGCGATCTGGCGGAACGACTCCGTCGGCGTGACCTGGATGCCGCAATTGCAGCGCTCGTCGGGATAGGGCTCGCGCATCAGTGCCGTGCCCAGCGACGCACCGCCGTCCAGGAACAGCTTGACCCCGCCAATCTTCAGGCGTACATCGCCAAAGCCCGTGCGCAGCCCTGCATGCGTGATGCGGTCCAGGTTCTCCTGCAAGGGCCGGCTGGAATCGGACAGCGGCATCATCACGGAGCGCACGGTGAGCTCGCCACGCTGCCACAGCATCTGGTACAGGCCCATCATCTCGGGCGTGACGCCCGGGTCCATGATGCCGGTGAGGCCCGCAGCGTGGTAGGCAAGCTGCATGTCGCGCAGGGCATCGGCCTGCTCCTCGACGGAGGAAGGCGGGACGAGGCGCGCCACCAGCTCGAAGGCAGAAGGCTCAAGCAACACGCCGTTGGGATTGCCATCGGCGTCGCGTTCGAAGCGCCCGCCGGGCGGGTCGGGCGTGTCGGCGCCGATGCCCGCCATCTTCAGTGCCAGCGTGTTCGCGACGCCCGCGTGCCCAACGCGGGGCAGGTAGACCGGCCGGTCCGCGCACACGGCATCGATCTCCTGCCGCGTGGGGTAGCGGCCCTCGCGCAGGCTCACCACATGCCAGCCACTGCCGCTCATGATCCATGGCTTGTCCGGGTGGCGCCGGGCATAGTCCCGGATCGCCTCCTGCACATCGGCAATGGACCGGGCCGGCGCCAGGTCCACCAGCCGCGTCTGGATGGCGGTCCATTGCATGTGGTTGTGGGTGTCGATCAGGCCCGGGACCACGGTGCCGTCCACGTAATGCACCTCCCGTGGTGCAGGGCCCAGCGCGGCGCGGGCTTCGTCCCGGGTGCCGACGGCCACGATCCGGCCGCCAATGGCCGCCATGGCCTGCGCGCGCGGCCGGGCCGGGTCCATCGTCACGATGTCACCGGTGACCAGCACCTGTTCCTGCGTCGTCATGCGCGCTCCCGTTTCAGGCCCTGATGGCCGTGCGGTGGAGAATGGAGTTCGGGTCGAACGGTCCATCCAGCAAGCCGTTGCGCCGCATCTGGTCCACCACCGGCACCAGTGCAGCGGGGTCCACGGCCTTTTCGTAGGCAGTCACCCCCAGCCTGGCAATCAACTGCGGCGGCATGCGGGTGTAGCCTGCGATGATGCTGAACAGCTCTTCGGATTTCAGGTTCTGGTTCACCCAGTCCACGCCCTTCTGGTAGGCGCGCACCCAGCCTTCAACCACCTTCGGGTTCTGCTCGATCCAGGTTTTGCTGGCCGCATATTGCGCGGCCGGCAGGCGCTTCTGCACCTGGGTGTAGGGGTAGCCAACGACCTGCATGTCGGCAGCGACGCCACCCGACACGAAGGGCTCGACGGCAAAGGCCGCATCGGCGCGGTCGCCGCGCACGGCGTCCACCATTTGCGGGAACGGCACTTCGAGGTAAGTCACGGCATCGGGGTTGCCGCCGGTTGCCCGGACCCAGGCGCGGGCGTACAGCCAGATGATGTTGTTGCGGGTGTTTACCGCGATCCGCTTGCCTTCAAAGTCCTTGCCGGACTTGAAAGGGCTGCCCTTCTTCGCGATCAACGCAGCCTGGTCCGGCGGGGCGTCACCGGTGGTGCTGGCCGGCGCGATGATCTGCAGGCCCAGGCCCTGCTTCGCGGCCTGGATGATGGACACCACGTTGCTGAACACAATCTGCACCTGCCCTGCGGCGAGCGCCGGAATGCCGGCGGCGCCCCCCTGGGTCGGCGTCGTGTCCACCTCGATGACCTCTGCGGCGAACCAGCCCTTGGTGATCGCGACCTGCATCGGCGCAATGTCGATGATCGGGATGGTGCTGACCCGGACTTTGGTCGTCTGGGCGCGCAATAGGGGTGTGGCCAGGCCGAGGGCGGTTGCGGCCATGGCGGCGGCGGCGGTGCGCCGGCGCAGGGGGAAGTTGCTCATCGTTTTCTCCTGGTGGGTTGGTAAGGGCATGGGAATTTCGAGTGCTCATTCAGCCGACGCGCGCGCCGGACCAGTGGAGGGCGCGCCGCTCGATGCGCACGAACACTTCGTTCAGCGCGTAGCCCAGCACCGCGAGGATCACCACCCAGGCGTACATGTCAACGATGCGGAACGAGCGCTGCAAATCGATGATCAGGTAACCGATGCCACCGGTGCCGGCCATCATCTCGGCAACGACCACAAGCACCAGCGCGATGCCCAGGGCAATGCGCATGCCGGACAGGATGAGGGGCATGGCCGACGGCAACACCACCTTCCACAGCAGCGCCGCGCGCGAGTGCTGGAAGGTGCGTGCCATGTCCACCATCACCGGGTCGACGCCGCGCACGCCCTGGATGGTGTTGATCAGGACCGGGAAGAACACACCAAGCGCGACGGCGGTGATCTTCATCGCGTCGCCCAGCCCGAGGAACAGCATCAGCGGCGGCAGCAAGGCGGGCTTGGGCAGCGGCCTGAGCACCTCGACCAGGGGCTCGAACAGGCCATGGATGGGGCGAAACCGGCCCATGAGCACCCCCAGGCCGATGGCCAGGACGCAGCCGGTTGTGAAGGCAACCACCAGCAGGTACATCGTGCGGCCCAGGGGTTCGAGAAGGCTGCCGGTCGTCACGACCATGAAGACGCGCTGGGCCACGGTCGTCGGCGCGGGCACCAGAACGGCGTTGACCCAGCCGGC
>CAZFKW010000141.1:0-2101 GCA_964519795.1 uncultured Ramlibacter sp.
TGTCGTTTTCTGTGGGCATTGGCATTCCGGGTGCCGTTATCGGCGTGAGCAACGCGCCGTACTATGCGCCGCCCCCGGTGTATTACGCCCCGCGCCCGGTCTATGTGCAGCCCGCGCCGGTGTACTACGCACCGCCCCCGGTCTATGTGCGTCCCGCACCCATTTACTACCGGCCGGCGCCTGTGTACTACGGGCCGCGCCACATCAGTCACGGGCACCGGGGCCATGGCGGCCACCGCGGGCATGGCCCGCGTGGTGGGCATCGCGGCCACCGTTAAGCGCTCGCACCCAGCCTTGTGCCCACGCCCCCTGAGCCTGGCGGTTCAGGGGGCGTTGTCATGTCCGGTGCGCGCAGGGCTGAAATGGCCAAAAAAAAACCCGCAGACGCTGGGCCTGCGGGTCAATCAGCTTAACGCGGTGGGTTGGCACCGGTACAGCGTCGCTCCCGGTGGAGGGAGGAGGTGGGGGGAGCGAGTTGTCAGTAGAACCCGGCAGGGCTGCGAGCGGTGTAGGACAAGGCCGCAGCTGCATGCCAGACAAGGCCGATGTAACGGGATTCAGGATGCCTTGTAGAAGATGTAGTCGGCCTGGTACTGCACGATCTGCTTCTTGCCCATGCTGGCCGCGTCGCAGGCTGCGGCCGGTGCCACGCCGCCCTTGGTGGCAACGCGCTGGATGTAGGTCACGCCCTGCATGGAGCCCGTGCCCATGGCGGGGTTGCCCTTGACGAGCTGGTAGGGGATGGAGCCGGCCATGGCGGGGGCCACTGCAATCTGCGTGGCGGTGAGTTTGGAGCCGTCCATGCTTTCCCAGGTGGCGGGCGGGCCATAGTACTTGCCCACGACCTTGCCGCTGCGGTCCATGAGCTTCGCATCGGGGCCGACAAACACCCATTCGTACTGGCCCGGCATGTTGGCCTTGATGCGGCATTCGTAGGTGATCTCGCCCACGCCCACGGTTTCCATGGCGACCTTGTTGCCGGCCGGCACCATGACGGGCGCGGGCAGGCTGGCCTGGGACCAGGTGTTCATTGGCGGTGTGCTGCTGCAGGCTGCAACGAGCGTGAGGGCGGCGGCGGCGAGCGCCGCGTGTGTGACAGTCTTGCGGTTGACCATGGTCCTGACTCCTTGTTGGTTGATAGGACAACGCCTGGAGGTGGCGTTGTGCAGGCTCTACGCGGGGCAGTACAGGGGCAGATTCAGGAAAGCCGCCAAAAACTCACGCAGGCATCAATCTTCCGCAAAAGCGTGAACAAGTTGTCATTCCGGACTTGATCCGGAATCCATGGTGGCGTTGACGTGGCGTTGCTTCAGGCGGGGCATGCATCCCCCCGGGATCAAGTCCGGGGCAGGTTCCTCAAGTCCGGGATGACAGGTAACTCACATCGCCTTGAACAGGTGGGCATAGAGCCGGCTGACCCCCAGCTTGCCCGCAAGGCCGCGCAGGGTCAGGCTGAGTTTGCCGGCTTCGTCGCGGCTCACGGACTCGATGGCGGCTGCGCGGACCACGGTGCCGCGGTGTATTTGCCAGAAGTCCTGCGGGTCGAGCTGGGGGGTCAGTTCTTTCAGTGGTGTGCGCAGCAGGTATTCGTGTTTGGCGGTCAGCACGCGCACGTATTTGTCGGCGGCTTCGAAGTACAGTACCTCGTCCAACGGTACCATGCGGATGGCGTTGCCGACGCTGGCCTGGATCATCCTGAGCGGGGCGGTGTGGCCGGCTGGTGCTGCGCTGGGTGCGGTCAGCAGATGGCGAAGCTGGGAGAGCGTCGCTTCCAGCGCGGGTCCGCCGCTGCCTGGCTGGCGCGCTTGCAGCACGGCCCGCACCTTGGCCACGGTTTTCTGCAGGCGCGGGGCCTGCACGGGCTTGAGCACATAGTCGATGGCCTGGGTCTCGAAGGCTTCCACGGCGTACTGGTCGTAGGCGGTAATGAACACCAGCGCCGGAAACGGCTTGCCCTGCGCGCCTGTCTCCCAGGCGTCCGCCAGTTCGACCGCCGCCTCCAGGCCACTCATGCCGGGCATGCGGATGTCAAAGAACAGCACGTCGGGCTTCACGGCCAGCGCCTGCGCCACGGCCGAGGCGCCATCGCCCACAGTACCGG
>CAZFKW010000141.1:2111-3261 GCA_964519795.1 uncultured Ramlibacter sp.
GCGCGCGCCAGTTCTGCCTGCAGCGCCTGGGCCAGCAGGTGTTCGTCTTCGGCAATCAGGGCCACGGGGGTGGTGTTCTTCATGGGGCTGCGCCGTGCGCCTCGAACGGAAACCTGATGGTGACGCGCGCTCCCTGGCCTTCAACCGCAGAAAAGTCCAGGGTCGCCGGCGCGCCATACAGGGTGGCCAGGCGTTCACGCACCTGGCTCATGCCAAAGCCCTTGCCGCCGGCGGGCGCTGCCGCAGCACCGACGCCGCTGTCTGCTACTTCCAGCACCATTTCCGCGCCTTGCCGGCGGGCGCTCACGGTAATGACGCCGCCGCCCACCTTGGGCTCCAGGCCGTGCTGGATGCAGTTCTCAACCAGCGGTTGCAGCAGCAGCGAGGGCACGGCCTGCAGTTGCAGCTCGTCCGGCAGGTCCAGCGAGTAGGCCAGCCGCGGGCCCATGCGGATTCTCATCAGCTCCAGGTAGTCGCGCAGGCGCTCGAATTCGGCCTGCAGCGTATGGGTGGTGGCGCGTGAGGCGCTGAGCGTGGCGCGCAGGTAGGCGATCAGGCGGTCCAGCATGTCCTGCGCGGCCTGCTGGTCGGTGGCAATGAGCACGCGCAGGTTGGCCAGGGTGTTGAACAGCATGTGCGGCTCCAGCTGGGTCTCCAGCAGCTTCAGCCGCGCCTCGCTGGCATGGCCGCGCGCCTCGGCCATCTTGCGCTCCAGGTAGGCGCTTTTGTTGATGGTGTAGAAGTAGTAGCTGACGGCGATACCCGCCAGGGCGGTGATCAGGATGGCTGAGCGGATCTCGCCGCCGCGCTTGGCGGGGCCAGTGTCCGGGTACCAGCCGTAGTATTGGCAGACCTGGTCGGCCGCGATGGTGCCCAACAGGTAACCCGCCACGATGCTGCCCGCCACCAGCGCAACACCTGCCCAGCCGCGCGGCCAGCCGGTCTCGGCCGCGGATGGAAAGAAGTCGCGCCCCAGGTCGATCATGGCCCAGGTGAAGGTGCTGATGAACAGCGAGTACACCAGCAGGGGGCCATAGGCCCGGTCCGGCATGAATGCGTACTGGATGGTGGCAATGGCCAGCGCAAAGGCCCAGACCTGCAGCGCGTTGCGCAGCTTGGACAGCCAGTCGGTCTTCATGGCCTCAGGAGC
>CAZFKW010000141.1:3271-4934 GCA_964519795.1 uncultured Ramlibacter sp.
CCGCCGCGCTCGCGCTGCAGCCGCTCGCGTTCCTTTTGCTCGATGCGCTCGCGCAGGCCGCCGCCCGGGCCCAGCACAAAGACCGCGATGCCATGGAGCGTCAGCCCCAGGCCCCAGCCCAGCACCGGGAAGATGGTCCAGCGGCGCTGGCCCAGGGCGTATTCGGAAATGGCAAACAGGAACAGGTTGACGACGATGTAGACCGCAGCATGGGTGTACCAGCCGAGCTTGGCGCCGGCGCGTTTGCGCGCAAGGCGGTCGATTTCTTCGGGGGACAGGGGGGCGTTCATGGGGAGTCCGGGGTTGAAAACATTCTAGGCTTACCAGGGGTCGCGCTGAAGCACGAGGCGCACGCCGGGCACCAGGCGCCACAGGCGCGCCGCGCGGCCTGCAAAGATGCCGCTGAACAGGCCGTACAGGGCGCCGACGATGAGGGCGTAGGTTCCGTCAGCGGCCAGGCCAGGCTGCATGGCAAGGTCCACGCCGACAATGTATTTGGTCAGGAAGATGCCCATGATCAGGCCCAGGGGCACCAGGCTGCCGGGCACGGTGAAGCTGCCGCTGGCGGGGTCGTAGTGCGTGCCTTCGGGCGCTGTGCGGGAGCCGATGTAGACCAGTGCCAGGGCTGTGCCGGCCAGCCAGGTGACGAGGACCCAGGCGAACATGGGCGACGTGCCGAATGCCGAGAACATGCCCCAGAGTGACAGGCCGGTCATGGCCAGGGGCACGAGCGCCATGCGCAGGGCACTGACCCTGCGGGTGCGCGCCTGGCTCAGGCCCAGGGCCAGCAGGGCGGCAAACAGGCCGCCGACCCAGACGGGGGTGTTGTTCAGGACGGTTCCTATGGCAGCGGGGTGTTGGGCAATGAGCTGGATCAGCATGGCGGGCTCCTGGGTTGGCGGGTTGCGATGGGTGGACTGTGCCGCGCCGGGGTCCGCCCGGCCACAGGCCCAGGACGAAATGCAGGGGGAGGGGAGCGAAATGCAGGCAGGGCGCGTGAAATGCAGCGGCGATAATCCGGGGTCTTAAGGAGTGCGTGTGGATATCGTTTTGCTGGTCAAGGCCGCGATCATGGGCATCGTGGAGGGGCTGACCGAGTTTTTGCCGGTGTCGTCCACCGGGCACCTGATTCTTGCCGGGGCGCTGCTGGGCTTTGACGACGCCAAGGCCAAGGTGTTTGACATTGCCATCCAGACCGGCGCCATCCTCGCCGTGATCATTGTTTACTGGCAGAAGATCCGCCGTACGTTGGTGGCGCTGCCAACCGAGGCCCAGGCACAGCGCTTTGCCGCCAATGTGCTCATTGCCTTTTTCCCCGCCGTCGTCATGGGGCTGCTGCTGGGCGCGGCCATCAAGGCGTACCTGTTCACCCCCGGCGTCGTGGCCACAGCCTTCATCCTGGGCGGATTCATCATCCTCTGGGCTGAAAAGCGCCAGCAGACCTCTGTGCGCATCCATGATGTGGACGAGATGACACCGGCCGATGCCCTCAAGCTCGGCATGCGAGCCGGCATCGCGTCGGGCGCTTACGGCCAACACCGCGGGCTGCCGGTCACCGTCATCGCGACCACCACGCTGGCGGAACTCAACCAGGCTGCCCACGCGGTCAATGACCCGACGATCCCGATGCCGCGGGCCGCACGCACCGGCGGCGGATCATCGC
>CAZFKW010000141.1:4944-9396 GCA_964519795.1 uncultured Ramlibacter sp.
ATGGTCCAGTGCCTGGCCATGATCCCGGGTACCAGCCGCAGCGGGGCGACCATCATCGGCGGGATGCTGCTGGGCCTGTCGCGCAGGGCGGCGACGGACTTTTCCTTCTACCTGGCCATCCCGACGCTGATTGGCGCCGGGGCCTACAGCCTGTACAAGGAGCGGGCGCTGCTGACCATGGCCGATGTGCCGATGTTCAGCGTGGGGCTGCTGTTCTCGTTCCTGAGTGCCTGGCTGTGCGTGCGCTGGCTGCTGCGCTACATTGCCACGCACAGCTTTGTTCCGTTTGCCTGGTACCGCATTGCCTTCGGCATCATTGTGCTGGCGACGTCCTCGACGGGCCTGGTCCGCTGGAACGGCTGATCCGCCGGGTGATCGCAGGCGCGGTTGCCAAGGTTCGCCCTGCGGGTTTACCGTGTATGCGACCCGTCCTGCACACGCGGTTTACACGAGTGCCCATAATGTTTGCATGCACATTCGACCTTCTTTTCCGATCAGTTCCGTGAACGCGCTGGTCCGCCTCATGCGCCTGGCGCTGGCGGGCCTGGTGATGGCGCTACTCTCGGCCTGCGCGATCCCCATCACCGCCAAGGTGACCAGTTTCAATGCCTGGCCGGCGGACGCTGCGGGAAGCACCTTCAGCTTTTCTGCCGGCGACCCGGCCCGCAGCGAGCTGGAGCGGGCCACCTATGAAAACTACGTGGGCATCGAGCTGCAGCGCTGCGGCCTGGTACTGGCACCACAGGGGCAGGCCGGACGCTTCATCGTCGATGTAACCACAGTCGGGGCCACGCGCGAGAAGAAATACCTGGAGCCCGTCTACCAGAACCAGCTCATTTTCGTGCCGCCGTACCGCTATGGCACGGGCGATGTGTTCCCCGGTTACTGGGCGCCGGACCAGTTTGGCTCGCGCTATATCGGCGACCGGGAGGTCACGCGCACGGTGCAGGTCAGCCGGCTCCAGGTCAGGCTGACTGACAGCAAGTCCGGCACGCCCAACCCTCGTGCGGTGTTCGAGGCCACGGCTGTCTATGAAGGCGACATTGAGGACCTGCCTGACACGGTGCCCTACCTTGTGGCGGCCGTGTTCGACGGCTTCCCGGGCCAGAACGGCCGCGTGCGGGTTGTGAAGTTCGACCCGCAGACTGGCGCGATCCGGCGCTGAGGCCGGCGTCCGTCTGTGCATGGACCTGTCAAGGTTGACAGGCCGAAGGCAAGACACGGACTGTTTTCCCCCGCAATGATGGCGAAGCCAGCGCAGCCCACAGGCCGGCGCCGGCTGGTCCTCAACACAATGCGGGAAGGAGCCCGGCATGAAACAGCGTCGCGTCGCCGTCACTGGCATGGGTCTGGTCACCCCTGTCGGCAGTTCCCCGGACAGTTTCTTTGAGAAGCTTGTTGCCGGCGTGTCCGGCATCGCCCGCCACCCGGACCTGTCCTTCGCCCAGCCCGTTGGCAGGGTCCGGTGCGACCTGCGGCGGCACTTCACTGCGCTTCAGCTCACCGAGATGGATCGCGTCACCCAGCTGTCCCTGCTGGCCGCCCAGCAGGCCGTGGAGATGTCGGGCCTGGCCGCGCGGGGGCCGCTGGGCGACACGGCGGGCGTTTTCTTTGGTACCGGGGCGGGATGCATCGGGTCTGTCGAGCAGGCCTATGCCGGCTATTTCAGTGCCGGCACGCGGCAGTCGCAGGTGCTGCCCCTGCTGTCTGCCATGTCCAACGCGCCGGCTTCGCAGGTGGCGCTGCGTTACGGCATCAAGGGCGAGTCCCAGACCTACACCATTGCCTGCTCCTCGTCTGCGGTGGCGGTAGGCGAGGCGTTCCGGCGCATCCGCGATGGTTACCTGGACAGCGCGGTGGCAGGCGGCGGTGAGAGCATGCTGACCCCCGGCGTCATGAGGGGCTGGCAGGCCATGCGCGTGCTGTGCAGCGACCCGGCTGACGCGCCTGGCACGGGCTTTCGCCCCTTCAGCGCAGACCGCAACGGCTTTGCGCTGGGCGAGGGTGCAGGCTTTGTGGTGCTGGAGGCGCTGGAGCATGCGCGCCAGCGCGGCGCGCATGTCATTGCCGAGCTTGTGGGCTACGGCGTCAGCAACGACGCCAGCCACCTGTCGCGCCCCCAGATCCAGGGTCAGGTGCTGGCGATGCAGCGCGCGCTGCAGTGCAGCCGCGTCCTCCCCGGCAAGATCGGCTACATCAACGCCAACGGCATAGGCACCTTCGCCGGCGATGTGGCCGAAACACGTGCCATCAAGGCCGTGTTCGGCCAGCGCGCCCACAGGATCCCGGTCTCGTCCACCAAGTCGGCGCACGGCCACCTGGTCGGCGCGGCGGGCGTGGTGGAGTTCATTGCCTCGCTGATGGCGCTGAACCGCCAGATGGTGCCGCCCACCACACACTGGACCAGCCCCGACCCGGACTGCGACCTGGACTATGTGCCGCACTTCGGCCGGCCGGTCAGCGGGCTGAGGTATGTCATGTCCAACTCATTTGCGTTCGGCGGGACCAGCGCCAGCCTGGTGGCGCGGTGGATTGACGGCTAATGCCGGGTCAGGGGCGGCGAGGCGGTGTCAAACCCGCGCACTGCGGCCTCTATGGCAGCGGCTGTCGCCAGGGGTTTTTCCATGGGGAACAGGTGGCTGCCGTCCATCATCATGATCCGCCCTTTGGTGACCTGCTGCGTCATGGTCATTCCAACGCGTTTCATCTCTGCCGACTGGCGCCCGCCAATGAAGGCGACGGGGCATTTGAGCGGGTGGCGGCGATCCAGGTTGTGGGGCAGGGTGTTGTAGATGGCCGTTTCCACCTCGCGGCTGAAACTCAGCACGCGCTTGCCGTCCTCGTCGTGCGTGCCGTGGCGGATGTAGTCCTCCAGCACCTGCGGTTCCCACCTGGCAAACGCCTTTTTGGATTTGAAGTGTTCCAGCGCGGCATCCTTGCTGGGCCAGCTGATGCGGCGCTTGTGGCTGAGCGCACCCGGGGAGACCGTGCCGACGAGTTGCGCCCGCTTGATGACGCCCAGCGTCGTGGCGCGCCAGCCGCCGATGACGGGTGAGTCCAGCAAGACGACGCCGCGCGCCAGCTCGGGGTGGCGCGCCGCCGCCATCAGGCTCAGGAAGCCGCCCAGCGAATGGCCGACGAGGTAGGCCGGCTCGCCGGCCTTCTGCACTTCGTCCCGCGTGAAATCCACGAGGTGGCTGACCAGCCCGGGCCAGTTGTTGCTGACCGCATACTCCTCATGGTGGCCGTACTTGTCCACCGCCTTGACGGTGAAACCGCGGGCGCGCAGGCTCTTGAAGAGCATGTTGTAGGTGCCGGCAGGAAAACTGTTGGCGTGGGAGAAGACGATGAGCATGGCGGAGCTTTTCCAGCCGCACGGGCTGGACAAAAAGCGCAGGACTAGGGCCTGTTCACACTATTTTTGCAAGTGCGAGAGGGGTGAAAACAGCGCCAATCAAGGCGCACGACGACGGCCAGACTTGCCGTCTGGCCTAGGAGTGCAACGCGGAGTGGCGCTGTTTTCACCCCTCTCCCTTCGGGTTGCCACCAAAAAAGCCATGCGCGGCGTTGCGAAGCCTTGCCGGGGGCATACCCCGGCTGCGTTTCGCGCCTTGCGCATGGCTTTTTTGGTGGCAACGCATCTTGCAAAAATAGTGTGAACAGGCCCTAGATAAGGCGCTCTTCGGGCGTGGAGATTTTCTTGAGCGGCTTGCTGCGGCCGGTCACCATGAGGGGCACGTCGGTGTGCTTGCCGTCCCAGGTCGGGTCCTCGATGCTGTCAAACACTTCGCGCAGTTTCTGGCCCCAGTTGCCATGCAGCAGCTTGAAATACGGGTTGGCTTCGTCGATGCAGACGATCTTGTCGGTCTCGAAGCGGTTGGTCTCATACACCACCAGGTCCAGCGGCAGGCCCACGGAGAGGTTGGATTTGAGCGTGGAGTCCATGGATACCAGCGCGCATTTGGCGGCTTCGTCCAGGGGGGTGTCGGGGGTGAGCACGCGGTCGAGCACGGGCTTGCCGTACTTGGACTCGCCGATCTGGAAGTATGGCGTCTCGGGTGTGGCCTCAATGAAGTTGCCGGCCGAATACACCTGGAACAGCCGCATGCCTTCACCGCGCACCTGCCCGCCGAAGATCAGCGAGCAATTGAAGTCCACCCCCGCCTGCTGAAGGGATGCGGCGTCACGGTCGTACACACGGCGCACGGCCGAGCCCAGCACACGCACGGCATCGAACATGCTCCTGGCGTTCCAGATGGTGATGGGCTCGCTGTCTTCGCGCTCCTTGAGCTGCTCGATCTGCAGCATCTCGCGCACCGACTGCGCAATGCTCAGGTTGCCGGCAGACAGCAGCACCATGAAGCGGTCGCCCTTTTTCTCATAGATGATCATCTTGCGGAAGGTGCTGATCTGGTCCAGGCCCGCGTTGGTGCGCGAGTCGGACAGGAAGAC
>CAZFKW010000142.1:0-4329 GCA_964519795.1 uncultured Ramlibacter sp.
CACCACCACAAAGCACATGATCAAGACCTGAGAACCCATGTTCGGGTAGACGCTGGATATCGGCGCGGCGATCATGCCGGCCACGGTGGCCAGACCCACGCCCAGCGCAAACACGACGGCGTGGATGAGCTTGATGTTCACGCCCAGCGACTCCGCCATGTCCCGGTTGAAAGCGCCGGCGCGGATCTTCATGCCCAGGCGGGTCTTCGAGATGAGCAGATACAGGCCGATGGCCAGAACGATGCATACCCCGGACATGAACAGCCTGTACACGGGGTACGAGAGGTTGTCGGTCAGCGGAATGGAGGCGCCGAGCATTTCAGGTACGGGCACGCCGTGGACGTCATCGCCCCAGATGATGGAGCGCATTTCTTCAAAGATGTAGATCAACCCGAAGGTGAGCAGCACCTGGTCCAGGTGGTCGCGCTTGTAGAAGTGGCGAAACAGCAGCCGTTCAAGCGCCAAACCAAACGCGACAGCCAGCACCGCGCCGCTGATGATGGCCAGCGTGAGGCTGCCGAAGAGGCCGCTCAGCGAGTAAGCCAGGTAAGCGCCCAGCATGTAGAAGCTGCCATGGGCGAGGTTGACGACGCCCATGATGCCGAAGATCAGCGTGAGGCCGGCGGCCAGCATGAACAGCAGCAGTCCGTATTGCACGCTGTTGAGCAGCTGAATCAGGAAGTTGGCGAGATCCATTGGCTGGTTGGCGAAGAAGGTTCAGGTGTGCAGGTGTGCAAGCATCATCCGGGCCATGGTAGTCACGCAGGCAAGCAATGCACTGTCATGCCGGACTTGGGAAGCCTGCCCCGGACTTGATCCGGGGGCATCCACGTTGGCGCGCCACCATGGATCCCGGGTCAAGCCCGGGATGACAGCTTGAAGGCCTTCAGTGTGGATGCGCCGACTGCCGCGTCAAGCCATCTTGCAGCCGGCGCCGCTGTCGGCCAGGGCCTTGGCGGCAATGCCGATGACCTTGTTTTCCTTGTTCTCGACCACACGCAGGTACATGTCCTGCACCGGGTTGTGCGAGGGGCTCATTGTCCACTTGCCGCGCGGGCTGTCGATGGTGGCGCCTCGCATGGCCTTGTACAGGGGCGCCTTCTGCGTCAGGTCGCCCTTGACCGCTGCAGCGCCAAGCGCCAGCAGCAGGCCGGTGTCGTAGCCCTGCACGGCATACACGTCGGGCTGCATCTTGAAGCGCGTGGCGTAAGCGGTACGGAACTGCTTGTTGCGCGGCGTGTCCAGCGAGTCGCTATAGTGCATGGTGGTGATGATGCCGTCAGCGGCGGGGCCGGCGGCGTCCAGCACGCCTTCGGTCAGGAAGCCGGAGCCGTACAGCGGGATGCGGCCCTTCAGGCCTGCGGCTGCGTAGTCGCGTATGAACTTGGCTGCACCGCCACCTGCAAAGAAGCAGGCCACGGCGTCAGGCTTGAGCGCGGCGATCTCGGTGAGCAGCGCCTGGAACTCGACGTTGGGGAAGGGCAGGCCCAGTTCCTTGACGATGGTGCCGCCTGCAGCGGTGTAGCTTTCCTTGAAGCCCTCGAAGGCTTCGTCGCCGGCTGCGTACTTCCAGGTGATCCAGACGGCCTTCTTGTGGCCCTTGGCGACCATGGCCTGACCGAGGGCGCGCGTGGGCTGCGAATTGCTGAAGCTGGTGCGGAACACGTTGGGCGCGCACAGGGCGCGGGTGGCGGCGTGAACGCCGGCATTGGGGATCAGGCACAGCGTGCCGCTTTCGCGGACCACGCGCTGGATGCCCATCTGCACCCCGGAGTGGACGGTGCCGATGAGTACATCCACCTTGTCGCGCTGCACGAGCTTGGATGCATTCTCCACGCCCTTGGACGGCTCGGACTCGTCATCCACCTTGAACCATTCGATCTCGCGGCCACCGAGCTTGCCACCTTTTTCGTCGATGGCCATGCGCACGCCGTTCTCGATGGCCACGCCGAGCTGGGCAAAGGTGCCGGTGTACGGCAACATCAGGCCAACGCGGACTTTGCCGGACTGCGCACGCGCAATTTCGGGCAGCAACAGGCCGGTGGAGGCCGCGCCAATGACGGATGCGGTACGGGTGAGAACGAGACGGCGGGTGGTCATGGAAAATCTCCTTTTGTTTAGGCTTAAAGTAATTTAACGCATGTTGCGCCGCTTGTGAACCTTGGATTACCCCAAGTGTTCCATCAATTTGTACCGCGAAGCCTGAAACGCTGGATCTTGCCGGTAGCTGTCTTGGGCAATTCCGGGACAAATTCAATCCAGCGCGGGTATTTGTACGGAGCGAGCTGGTTCTTGACATGGGCCTTGAGGTCATCGGCCGAGGCTGACTGACCGGTCTTCATGACCACGAAGGCCTTGGGCTTGATCAGGCCGTCGGTATCGGCCAGTCCGACGACGGCGGCCTCCAATACGGCTGCATGCGTCATGAGTGACGCCTCCACTTCGAAAGGCGACACATAGATCCCGCCGACCTTGAGCATGTCATCGGTGCGGCCGCAGTACGTGTAGTAGCCATCAGCATCGCGGGTGTACTTGTCCCCGCTGCGCGTCCATTCACCGGCGAAGGTTGATTTGGTCCTGGCGCGGTTGTTCCAGTACATGATGGCCGAGGTGGGGCCGCTGATCTGCAGCTCGCCGATCTCGCCGTCACCGCAGATGCTGCCGTCGTCGGCCACGATCCTGAGGTCGTAGCCTGGCACCGCCTTGCCCGTCGTCCCGTAGCGTACCTCGCCGGGACGGTTGGACAGGAAGATGTGCAGCATCTCGGTGGAGCCAATGCCGTCGAGGATCTCGCAACCGTACTCCGCCGTCCACTTGCGGCCGATTTCGGCGGGCAACGCTTCGCCTGCGCTGGTGCAGACGCGCAGATTGATCTCGCGCCTTGCGGGCTTCGCGGCGTCGGCGAGCAAGGCCGCAAAGAGGGTGGGCACGCCGTAGAAGATGGTGGGCTGGTATTTCTTCAGGATGCCGAACACATCGGCCGGCGCCGGACGGGACGGCAGCAGGACGGCCGTTGCGCCAACGCTCATGGGAAAGGTCAGGCCGTTGCCAAGGCCATAGGCAAAAAAGAGTTTTGCCGCCGAGTAGACGACGTCTGCCTCCTGGATGCCCAGGACAGGCCTGGCGTAGAGCTCTGCCGTCTGGATCAGGTGGCTGTGCAGGTGCACAGTGCCCTTGGGCGCGCCGGTGGAGCCGCTGGAGTAGAGCCAGAAGCAGGCGTCGTCGGCGCAGGTGCCGGCAACGTGCTGCTCTGTGGAGCCGGCGGCGACCATCTGCGTGACCGTGGGATGGGGCGCTGCGTCGTCTGCTCCAGCGACGATGATCGTCCTCAGGGTGGGGATAGTGCCGATCAAAGACTCAAAGGCCGGCAACAGCGGCTTTGAAACAATGAGGCCCTGCGCACGTGAGTCGCGCAGCATGTAGTCGAAGTCATTTGTCGTGAGCAGCGTATTGGCGGCCACCGGCACCACGCCGGCAAGGATGCAGCCGAGGAACACAACCGGCCACTCCAGGGTGTCGAGCATGCAGACCATGACCCGGCTTTCCGGCGCGAAGCCCGCGGCGCGCAGGGCCGAGGCGAAGCGGTGCGACTGCTCTGTGAGCTGTAAGTAGCTCAGGCTCACGCCGGCGGTGGCGTCAATGAAGGCTGTCTTGTTGCCGCGCAAGGCGTTACGGGCCAGCAGGTCATGCGCCGCGTTGTACATCCGCGGAATGCTGACGCGGGGCGGGCTTGCGTTGTGGTCGGCCTGGCTCAGGTTCATGCGTGTCACTCTCGCGTTCGTTATTGTTGTGCTTCGGTCTTTCTTTTTGTCATCCCGGACTCGGTCCGGGATCCATGGCGGCGTTGCGCGGCATCACGTCAGCACCCGTATGGATTGCGGATCGAGTCCGCAATGACAGGCCTCTTACGCGGTAGCTTGCACGGTGGCGAGCGCAGTCACCAGCCACTCCCGGCACCACGCTGTCCCTTCGGTCTCCGGCATCGTGCCTTCGCTCGCATTGTGGCACCAGACCTCGCCAATGCGTTGCGCACCCAGGCCGCTCAGACGTTCATCGAACTTCTTGCCGCCAAAGCAGAAGGTCTGCATATAGGTACTGTCGCCCAGCGCAATCACGCCGTAGCGCACATGGCCGAGGAACCTGGGGGAGGTGTCGAGCGAGTCATACAGGACTCGCGCGTTGTCCGGAACGTCGCCCGAGCCATAGGTGGAGGAGCATATGAGATAAAGTGCATCTTCGTCAAAGACACTGATATCGAGGCCGTCCATCAACTGCACCTCAATGTCTTCCACCAGGTCAGCGCAGTCCATCTGTATGGCCTGTGCGACA
>CAZFKW010000142.1:4339-9380 GCA_964519795.1 uncultured Ramlibacter sp.
AGCGGTGCTGGTCATTGTCCCAACGAGAATTTTGAGTTTCATGCTCCGGGGCTCCTGGGTTGAATGCAATAAACTGCTTGACGTTTGATTGACAGGAAGTATACTGCAATACTTTGATCCAGCGCAAACTTCTTTTGACAGCACGAAGCCATGATGCAAACCATGCCTGATCACGATGCCAGGGCCACGCTCAGCGAGCTGGGTGGGCGGGTGCGTGCCTGGCGCGCCCGCCGTGGCATGACGCGCAAACAGTTGGCGACCGACTCGGGGCTGAGCGAGCGTTTTCTGGCCGACGTCGAAAGCGGCAAGGGCAATGTGTCCATCAATTCACTGGAAGCTGCCGCCCGCGCATTGAACATTTCCATTCTTGAGCTGCTGCAGGACGCGCCGCGCCCTGCTCTTGTGCGGGTCCACGGCCTTGTGTCCCGCCTTGACGACACGCAGCTCGACCATGCCTACACGCTGCTGGGCAACGCCTTTGGCCTCAGTGATGCCAAGGGCCGTGAACAGCGCGTCGCGCTGATCGGCCTGCGTGGCGCAGGCAAGTCAACGCTTGGTGCCCAGCTGGCGGCCGCTCGCGGCGTGCCTTTTGTGGAGCTGGACCGCGAGATCGAACGCGAGGCGGGCACCAGCATGAACGAGATCCTCCTGCTGCACGGCCAGGCCGGCTATCGCCGCTATGAGCGCCGCGCACTGTTCCGCATTGCCGAAGACCATGCAGGCGGCGTCGTGATGACCACCGGCGGCAGCATCGTCAGCGAGCGCGAGACCTTTGACTTGCTGCAAAGCCGCTTCTATTGTGTGTGGGTCAAGGCCAGCCCCGAAGAGCATATGAGCCGTGTCGTCGCCCAGGGTGACATGCGGCCGTTTGACACCACGCGGGGAGCGACGGGAGAGGCGATGGAAGACATCCGCCGCATCCTGGCCAGCCGCGAAGCCCTGTATGCGCGGGCTGACGCTGTCGTAGACACGTCGGCCCGGAATGTGAAACAGTCACTGAAAGACATGGAACGCGCCGTTCCCGCCCCGACGCCCCCCAAGGAGACAGACCAATGAATGCAATGACCGAACCCCTCATGTTCAAGCAGGGTGATCGCGAGATGGTGAGCTTTGCCACGCATCCCGCGAAGTACCAGCACTGGACGCTCAGCGTGCAGGGCGATGTTGCCCGGCTGAAGCTGGATATCAACGAAGACGGCGGCATCAAGCCCGGCTACAAGCTCAAGCTCAACAGCTATGACCTGGGCGTGGACATCGAGCTGCACGACGCCGTCAACCGCATCCGCTTCGAGCATCCTGCCGTCAAGGTGGTGGTGTTTGAATCGGGCAAGGAGAAGATCTGGTGTTCGGGCGCCAACATCTACATGCTGGGCGTTTCCACCCATGCCTGGAAGGTCAACTTCTGCAAGTTCACCAACGAAACCCGCAACGGGCTGGAAGACTCCTCGCGCAATGACGGACTCAAGGCCATCGCCGCTGTCACGGGTGCCTGCGCCGGTGGCGGCTACGAGCTGGCGCTGGCCTGCGACCGCATCGTCATGGTGGACGACCGATCCTCCACCGTCAGCTTGCCTGAAGTGCCATTGCTGGGCGTGCTGCCCGGTACCGGCGGCCTCACCCGCGTGACCGACAAGCGCAAGGTGCGACGCGACCTGGCCGATATTTTCTGCACCACCAGCGAAGGCGTGCGCGCCGACCGCGCCCGCGACTGGAAGCTTATTGACGAATATGCCAAGCCCCAGCAATTTGGCGCGCTGGTGGAGGCGGAAGTCGCCGCATTGCGCGGGCAGTCCAGCCGCAGTGGCCCGGAGAAGGGAATCGAGCTGACGCCGCTGAACGCCACCATCGACGATGCCGGCTACCACTACGGCGTGGTCGATGTGCAGGTGGACCGTGCCGCGCGCATCGCCACCATCACCGTGAAGGCACCATCGGCCGCCGTGGAGTCGACGCCCTCGGCCATCGAGACCGCGGGCGTCAACTGGTGGCCTCTGAAACTCCAGCGGGAGCTTGACGACGCCATCCTCAACCTGCGCACCAACGATCTGGAAGTCGGCACCTGGGTCTTCAAGACCCGCGGCGACCACAACCTGGTGATGCAGGCCGACGCCGCGCTCGATGCCAACAAGTCGCACTGGCTGGTGCGCGAGACCATCGGCGCGCTGCGCCGCACTCTGGCCCGCATCGACGTGACCAGCCGCTCGCTGATTGCGCTGGTGGACGAGGGCTCGTGCTTTGCCGGCACCTTGTATGAGCTGGCCCTGGCGTGCGACCGCATTTACATGCTGGACCTGCCGGACTCGCCCGATGCGGCGCCGTCGCTGCAACTGAATGCCGCCAACTTTGGTCGCTACCCGATGGTCAACAGCCTGACGCGGCTGCAGACCCGCTTCAATGAAGACGCAGTGACCGTTGCGCAACTGCAGGGCCTGCAAGACAGCCAGCTGCGCGCCGACCAGGCACTGGCTTTGGGCCTGGTGACGCTGACGCCTGACGACATCGACTGGGACGATGAGATCCGCATCATGCTGGAAGAGCGTGCATCCCTCTCGCCCGATGCCATGACAGGCCTTGAAGCCTCGCTGCGCTTCCCCGGCAAGGAGACCATGGAAACGCGGATTTTCGGCCGCCTGTCGGCCTGGCAGAACTGGATTTTCATCCGGCCGAATGCGGTGGGGGAGGACGGTGCCCTGAAGCTTTTCGGAACCGGGAAGAAAGCGAAATTCGACTGGAAGAGGGTCTAGGCCTTCGACCTGCCCACCGCCTGTCATCCCGGACTTGATCCGGGATCCATGCGGCGCAACAACCAACATCATCTCACCGCCCCCATGGATTGCGGATCACGTCCGCAATGACAGAGTGCACAAGGAAACATCATGAGCAACATCGACCTGCAGGCCCTGATCCCCAACAACGTCAACCTCGGCGAGAACCGCCAGCTCCAGCGCGCGCTGGAACACTGGCAGCCGGCCTTCCTGAACTGGTGGGACGAGATGGGTCCGAGCGACTTCAAGGCCAAGGAGGTGTACCTGCGCACCGCCGTGGGTGTGGATGCATCCGGCTGGGCCAGTTACGGATACACGCCCATGCCCGATTACCGCTGGGGCATCTTCCTGGCTGACAAGGAAGAGGGTCGCAAGATCGGCTTTGGCGACCACATGGGCGAAGATGTCTGGCAGGACGTGCCCGGCGAATACCGCAGCACCTTCCGCCGCCTGATCGTGACGCAGGGCGACACCGAGCCTGCGTCCGTGGAGCAGCAGCGCCTGCTGGGCCACACCGCGCCTTCCCTGTATGACCTGCGCAACCTGTTCCAGGTGAATGTGGAGGAGGGCCGCCACCTGTGGGCCATGGTCTACCTGCTGCACGCCCACTTCGGCCGCGACGGGCGCGAAGAAGCAGAGGAACTCCTCATGCGCCACAGCGGCGACGCCGACAAACCCCGCATCCTGGGCACCTTCAACGAGCCGATGGACAACTGGCTCTCTTTCTTCATGTTCACCTACTTCACCGACCGTGACGGCAAGTTCCAGCTGAAGTCGTTTGCAGAGAGCGCGTTCGACCCCCTGGCGCGCACCACACGCTTCATGCTGACCGAGGAAGCCCACCACATGTTTGTCGGCGAGACTGGCGTTGGCCGCGTCATCAAACGCACGCTGGAAGTCATGAAGGAGCTGGACACCGACGATGTGGCCACGCTGCGCAAGGCCGGCGTTGTCGATCTGCCCACCATCCAGCGCTTCATGAACTTCTGGTTCACCAGCTCGCTCGACCTGTTTGGCTCGGAGTCATCCAGCAACGCAGCCAACTATTTCAGCAACGGCATCAAGGGCCGCCCTGACGAAGCCAGGTTTGCCGACCATGTCGAAGCGGAAACCGAGATGACTATCCAGGTTCCGGACGTGAAAGACGGAATTGTGCGCGGCCTGAAGAACGAGACCATCTCCACCCGCACTGGCATGAACGAGATCACCCGCCTGGAGTACGTGAAAGACTGCAACATCGGCGTGACCCGCTGGAACATGGCCATCAAGCGTGCCGGAGTGGCGTTTGAACTGTCCCTGCCTTCGACCCGCTTTCGCCGCGAGGTCGGTGTGTGGGCCGGGGTGCCGACCGATCCGCAGGGCAACCCGATCACCCAGGCCGAGTTTGATGCGAAGAAAGCGGACTGGCTGCCCAGCGACGAAGACAAGGCCTTCATCAAGAGCCTGATGCAGCGCGTGACCGAGCCGGGCAAGATGGCCGGCTGGATCGCGCCGCCGGACCGTGGCATCAATGCCAACGCCGTTGAATACGAGTATGTGAAACTCTGATGCGGCATGGCCGCTGCGCCGGTCTCAGCGCGCGCGCTCGAACACGGCAACGCCCACGCCCAGCCCGTTCGCTGGAAACCGGAATTCAAACAGGCGGCGCGCGTCATTGAGCACGTAGTAGCGGTCCTCCCCGGCGTTCGGTACGGGGCACGTGAAGCGCACGCGACGGTAGGCATCTGGCGGCAGCTTGCGGGCCAGGCCCAGGGCGAGCTCGAATTCCTTCTGAAGGCCCACGAGTTGGGCGGGATCGGTGCCCGGCGGCCAGTTGCCGGCCTTGAGTTGCCAGTTTGCGCGCTCCTCTATGCGTGAGACGATGCTCGCGGCCTGCACTACGCCATCGTAGGTCGCTACACATTCGGCTCCATCAACGATGGTCCTGATCCGGTTGTCTGCAACACTGCGGCTGGTCGTGAAATTGCGACTGGCGGGCGGCAGGTTGAACTCAACGGCACGCCATGCGCCGGCCCAAGCCTGATGGACGGGCGGCACCGGGAGCGTCTGGGCCGCGGCCCAACATGGCAGCAATGCGGTGACGAATGCCGGGGCCAGCTGTCTTGACGGAAAACTCCTGGGAATGGCTGACATCGCAAGTCCTGGCAAGTTCGCAAGGTATCTGGCCTGCCCGACAGGAATCGAACCTGTGACACCCAGCTTAGAAGGCTGGTGCTCTATCCAACTGAGCTACGGGCAGGTATGAAGTACAGACGGAAAAAAGGCCCACACCGTGA
>CAZFKW010000143.1:0-9380 GCA_964519795.1 uncultured Ramlibacter sp.
CCAGCACGTAGTACTGATGGCCGTAGTGATGAAGCAGGCGGCGCAGTTCGTCAATGCGGGCCGGGATTTCGGTTGTGGCCATGACAGGAAAGAGACAGAGCGCAGGAAAAGTCAGGAAAACAAGCGACGTGCGAGCCCCGACCCTGCCGACAGGTCGCGCGCATCCAGCGTGTCATAAAGCTGCTCCAGCTCCGAGCCGATCAGGTCCATGGCATCGGGGCGCAGCACCTGACCGTTGTCGTCGGTGATGATGCCGTCCATGGCAGCGGCCAGGCCTATGGCGGCGTCGCGCATGCGCACGAATGGCTGCTCGCTGCGGTGTACCTGCGGCACGTCCAGGCTGAGGGTGACCTCGCGGATCGCCGACTGGGCCGGGTCCTCGGCCATGGCAGCCTGGGTATCAAATGACAGGCCAAGAACGGCCGGCGAGTGCGGGGCAGTGGCCGGCAGCACCATGCGGCCCGGGATCACGCCGCTCATGAAACCCTGCCGCGCGGCATGCTGCTGCACATAGCCCGGGCTCCAGGCCGCATGGCGGGCGCGCAATGTGAAAGACAGCTGCGCGTCATGGCCGCTGGCAAACTGGTCCAGTTCCCTGGCGCGCGCCACTTCGTCCAGCATCTCGGGAAACTCCGGCGAGCCGTTGATGGCGTCGGCAAACGCCTGGGCCTTCATCACGAACTCGGAGTATTCAATCTCGTTGAGCGCGCCGGTGCGGTTGGCCAGTTGCACGCCGGCCTGGAAGCTGCCGTAACGCTGGCCGGCAAGGGGCGTCTCCCAGACTTCGGTGGCCGCGTTGAGTCCCTCAACGGCAAAGGGCTTGCTGCCCGCACGCCGGGTGGGCGGCATGCCGGCCAGCGCGGCATCGCCTGACACCAGGGTGTCGACCACGATGGGCGCGATGACGTCGATCAGCGCATCAAGGCCGGCGCCATCGAACGAGGGCTCCTGCCGCACAGGCTCGCCACCCTGCCCGCCGTCGGCGACAGGAACCTCCGGCTCTGGCTGGGCCTGCTTGGGTGCATTGCGCCGCGCCGTCCAGGTGTTCCAGGCGATCACACCGGCCAGCACCAGCCCGCCAGCAACTGCGAGGCTGATCTGAAGTGTGCTCATGGTAGTGCTCAAGCTGCTTCAGCCATCGACACGGCCGACTCCATGTCGACTGCCACGATGCGGGAGACACCCTGCTCCTGCATCGTCACGCCAATGAGCTGCTCAGCCATTTCCATGGCGATCTTGTTGTGGCTGATGAACAGGAACTGTGTTCCACGGCTCATCGAGGTCACGAGCTTCGCATAGCGCTCGGTGTTGGCGTCGTCCAGCGGCGCATCCACCTCGTCCAGCAGGCAGAACGGCGCCGGGTTGAGCTGGAAAATGGCAAACACCAACGCAATGGCCGTGAGTGCCTTCTCACCACCCGAGAGCAGGTGGATGGTCTGGTTCTTCTTGCCCGGCGGCTGGGCCATGACCTGTACGCCGGAGTCCAGGATTTCATCGCCCGTCATGACGAGTTTGGCCTGGCCGCCACCAAACAGCTCGGGGAACATCTTGCCGAAGTGCTCATTGACGACATTGAATGTGCCAGACAGCAGCTCACGCGTCTCCCCGTCGATCTTGCGGATGGCGTCTTCCAGGGTCGACATGGCCTCGTTCAGGTCGGCCGACTGGGCGTCCAGGAACCGTTTGCGTTCGCTGGCAGCGGTGAGCTCTTCAAGGGCTGCCAGGTTGACAGCGCCCAACGCGCCGATCTCGCGGTGCAGGCGGTCAATCTCGCCCTGCATTCCACCCAGGCGGACCTTGCCCTCCTCGATGGACTTCGCCACAGCCTCCAGGTCGGCCTGTGCGTCGGCCAATAGTTGCTCGTACTGCTCGAAGCCCAGGCGCGCCGCCTGCTCCTTGAGCTGGAACTCGGTAATGCGCTGGCGCAGCGGGTCCATCTCGCGCTCCAGCTGCAGGCGACGTTCGTCACTGGCGCGCAGCTTCGCTGTCAGGTCATCGTATTCGCTGCGCCGGGCGCCCAATGTAGCTTCGCGCCCGGCCTTGAGCGCCAGCGCGCCCTGCAGGCCGGCCTGGGCTGCGGCATCTGTCAGGCGCGTCAGCTCGTCCTGGGCGCGCTGCTCCTCGGCGACCAGCGAGCCGGCCTGCTGCGCCGCCGTCTCGATGGCGCGCGCGAGTTCGCCCTTGCGCGCCTCCAGGCTGCGCTGGGCAAACACGGCCTCCTGGGCCTGCCTTTCAAGGCTGCGCTGCTGCTCACGGCACTGGGCCAGGCGGCGTTCGGACTCGATGACGCGTTCATCCAGCTGCGCATGGCGCTCCTGGCTGTCGGCCAGCTGCATGTCGAGTTCCTCGAAGCGGCCCTCTGCGGCAACGCGGCGCTCCTGCAGTTCCTCGAGCTGGCCATCGACTTCAGCCAGGTCAGCATTGATCTGCTCGCTGCGGGCACGGGTCTGCTCGGCCAGCTGAGTCAATCGCAGAAACTCCACCTGCAGCTCGTGGGCCCGACCCTGGCTCTCGGCAGCCTCGCGGCGGACGCCAACCAGCCGTTGCGACGCATCGGAATAAGCCGCTTCGGCCCGGATCAACGACGAACGGGCTTCCTCGGTGATGAAGGCCTGGGCCTTGAGCTGCTTGTCCAGGTTCTCGATTTCCTGGGCGCGGGCCAGCAGGCCGGCCTGCTCGGAGTCCTGGGCATAGAAGCTCACGCTGTGCGCAGTGATGGCGTGACCCGACTTGACGTAAATGACCTCGCCGGGGGCCAGCTTGTCACGCAGCGCCAGTGCCTCCTCGAAGCTGGGCGCGGTGAAGCAGCCATGCAGCCAGTCGGTCAGCAGCGCCTTCTGGCCCGCGTCGTTCAGGCGCAGCAAGTCCGTCAGACGCGGCATGGTGGCTGCCGGCTCAGGCGCGCCGGCCTGCGGCAGGCTGTAGAAGGCCAGTTTGGCGGGCGGTGCGTCGGCGCTGAAGGCCCGGACCATGTCAAGGCGGCTGACTTCCAGGGAATTCATGCGCTCGCGCAGGGCCGCTTCCAGCGCGCTTTCCCAACCCTGCTCGATGTGGATGCGGCTCCACAGGCCCTGCAAACCTTCAAGCCCGTGCCTGGCAAGCCATGGGGTGAGCTTGCCATCGGTCCTGACTTTTTCCTGCAGCGCCTTGAGCGCCTCCATGCGCGCGGACAGGTCGGCCTGTTTGTGGCTCTCGGCGTTGGAGGCCTGCTGCTTCGCGCGGCGGTCTTCATCAAGCTGCGGCACCTGCTCCTGCAACTCGTTCAACTGCGCATTGGCGATGCTGGCGGCTTCCTGCGCTGCGGCCAGCTGCGTCTGAAGATTGGACAGGCGCTGTTCATCCGGTGCGGCGAGCGCGCTGCGGTCGGCGGCGAGCTTCTCGCGGCGCAGGTTGAGGGCACGCGACTGCTCCTCGATGTTTCGCTGGTCGGCTGCCAGCACCTGGATCTGCTGCTGCACCTGGCCGACGCCTGTGCGCTGCTCGTTGGCTTTGGACTGCGCCAGGCGCAGGGCTTCTTCCAGGTCCGGCAAGGCTGACGCCTGTTCCTCAACCTGCGCGGCCAGCAGCATGGCTTTTTCCTCGGCTTCCACCGCCTGGGCGGCGAGCGTCTCAGTTTCAGCCAGGGCGTCGTCCTTGCGGGCCGCCCATTGCACAGCCTGTTCCTTGAGCTGGACAAGGCGCTGCTCGACACGCTGGCGGCCCTCGACCACAAACCGGATCTCGGCTTCCAGGCGGCCGACTTCGGCGCTGGCTTCGTACAGCAGGCCCTGGGCCTGGTTGACCTGGTCGCCGGCGGCATAGTGCGCCTGGCGGATGGTTTCAAGGTCGGCTTCAATGCGCCGCAGGTCAGCCACGCGGCTTTCAAGATTGTTGACAGCCTGAGCCGCGTCGGCCTTGACTTTGGCCTGGTCGGCCTCGGCCTCGGCGCGCTTGAGGAACCACAGCTGCTGCTGCTTGAGTGTGACGTCGGCCTGGAGCGTGTTGTACTTCTGCGCCACTTCGGCCTGCTTTTCCAGCTTCTCGAGGTTGGCGTTCAGCTCGCGCAGGATGTCTTCGACCCGGGTAAGGTTCTCGCGCGTGTCGGACAGGCGGTTTTCCGTCTCACGGCGCCGCTCCTTGTATTTGGAGACGCCCGCAGCCTCTTCCAGGAACAGGCGCAGCTCTTCAGGCTTGGACTCGATGATGCGGCTGATCGTGCCCTGGCCGATGATGGCGTAGGCGCGCGGCCCCAGGCCAGTGCCCAGGAATACGTCCTGCACGTCGCGGCGGCGCACGGGCTGGTTGTTGATGTAGTAACTGCTGGTGCCGTCCCGCGTGAGCACGCGCTTGACGGCAATTTCGGCAAACTGCGCCCATTGACCGCCGGCGCGGTGGTCCGCGTTGTCAAAGATCAGCTCGACGCTGGAGCGGCTGGCCGGCTTGCGCAGGTTGGTGCCATTGAAGATCACATCCTGCATGGATTCGCCGCGCAGCTCGCTGGCCCGACTCTCGCCCAGCACCCAGCGCACCGCATCCATGATGTTGGACTTGCCGCAGCCGTTGGGGCCCACGACGCCCACCAGCTGGCCTGGGAGCAGGAAGTTGGTGGGTTCGGCAAAGGACTTGAAGCCGGACAGCTTGATCGAATTAAGACGCACGACAGACCCTGGCTAACTCATTGATTTCATTTGACTTGTTGCCCGAAGCTGGCTACAGCGGGGACGCCGCCAATGGCTGCGTCGAATGCATGATGTTACCTGAGGGTCCCGCAGCCGCCGCGTGCAAAAAGGAGCGGGCCGTCAGGAAATGTTTCCACTGGCGCATGAGCACCAAATTGTTCACCCCACGCGGTGCTGCGGGGTGCATACTCCGCCCACAACTACAGGAGACCACGATGACACTTTGTCCCGTCGCCCTCGCCGTCGGCTGCGCCAAATGCCCTGCGTTCAGCGTGTGCCCAATGAAAACCGCGCTCGGCGACCAACCCAAGCCTGAAGACGCCAAACCACCGGCAGAAGGCAAGTCCTGACGGCCTTCAGGCCCGCAAGGCCTGTAGCCGCGGGTGCATGAGCCGGAACCATAGCGGCGGGATTGCAGCCAGCAGCAGGCAGCCCGCATAGCCCGTGGGCAGTTGCGGCCCGGGCAGGGGTTCGAGCGTCGGGAACTGCTTCCAGGCGTGCATGTGGTGGTCACTGTGGCGCTGCAGATTCAGGAGCAGTGAGTTGGACAGCACATGGTCGGCGTTCCACGCATGCATCATCCCGAAAGCCTCGCGGCCACCTGAGGCTGTCGTCTTGCGCTGCAGCCCGTAATGTTCGATGTAGTTCACAGTCTCCAGCAGCCAGACGGCCATGACGGACTGGCCCAGCCAGAATGCCGCCATCTTTGCGCCGCCCAGCGCCGCCAGGGCGGCCAGGAACACCAGGTTGCCGGCCAGGCACCAGGCCAGCGGGCTGTGCAGCCAGGTCTTGTGGAACTGTTGCAGCCGCAAGGCCTCCAGCTTGAGCGCACTTGCGAAACTGCCGGCCAGGGTGCGTGGCAGGAAGCGCAAAAGGCTCTCGCCTTCCCGCGCGCTCGCGGGGTCGTCCCACGTGGCTGCCCGCGGGTGGTGGCCCCTGTAGTGTTCGACCATGAAGTGGCTGTAGTTGACGCTGGCCATCAGCGTCCAGGCCAGGAACCGGTCGAAACGGCTTTTGCCATGGCCCAGCTCGTGTGCAAAGGTGATGCCCTGCGCTCCCGTGACAAAGCCGATGCCCACGCAAAGTCCGAGCACCGCCGGCCAGCTGAGTGCCTGGCTGGCATACAGGCCGGCCGCGATCAACAAGAGCTGCAAGGGAACATACAGGCGCGGCAGCCACATGAGCACCCTGCCATCCAGCGCTGCGGCCGGTGAGCGGCAGGCCCCCGGCACCAAGGCGTCCACGCCCGCCACTGCAGCCCAGATCACGAGTGCAGCCACCCCCATGGTCACCGCCCCGGACATTGTGTTGAGAAGGCTCAGGACCGGCAGCAGCAACGCGAGAAGAAACCGGGAGTCAGCCAGACGCAGCCCGGCGAAGCTGCCTGGCGGGGCAATCTGTGGGTCGGCCTGCTTGCTCATGCAGGGGATTGGACGCGCAGTCAAGCCGCGCCGTCAAGACCTCCTTGCAGTCCTTTGCGACGACCCTCTGGGACAACGGCGTCGACGCGTACCTGTGCCCGCCTGTCCTGATCGCACCGGCAGCAGCGCCTCTTGAAATCAACGGTCTTGTTCCTTTTTCTCAACTCGTGTGCGTCGCAACTCTCTACATTCATCGGAGCGGGCATCAGCCCGCTTCATCGCAAACAGGAGACAGACTTGCATCGCAGAACCTTCACTCGCGCCGCTGGTGCGGCCGCCGCTTCAGTCATTGCCGGCTCAGCACTCACCGCAGTTGGTAACACTTGGGCGCAAAGCGCCTTTCCCTCGAAACCCATCACCATGATCGTGCCGTATCCTCCAGGCGGCGTCGTGGATCCAGTGGCGCGCGTCATCGCACCCCTATTGGCCAGGGAGCTTGCCCAGCCAATCGTCATTGAGAACAAGACTGGCGCGGCCGGCGCAATTGGCGCGGTTGCTGCGGCCCGCGCTGAGCCAGATGGACATACGGTGCTGCTGCACACAGGCGTTGTCGCCCTGCATCCGAGCACACTCAAGCAGCCGGGTTATGACGTGCGTCGCGACCTTGTCCCGGTGAGCCTTATCGCCACCGGTCCCTACGTGGTCGTGATCAATTCCTCACTTCCGGTCCAGACCTTCCCCGAGTTGCTGGCCCATGCCAGGGCGAACCCGGGCAAGGTGTTCTACGGCTCGGCTGGTACCGGCTCATCGACACACCTCGTGGGCGAACTGCTCAACGGAGCTGCGGGCATTAGCATGACGCATGTGCCCTTCCGGGGGGGCGGCCCCATGCTGGCCGCAGTAGTGGCGGGGGATATCCAGGTGGGCTTCGAGACAATCTCGGGCGCAAAGGCGCTCTCCGATGGAGGCAAGGTACGAATGCTGGCCGTGACCAGCAAAGCACGCAATCCCACCGTGCCTTCGTTGCCAAGCGTGACAGATGCAGGTGTGCCTGGTTTCGACGCGACCCTGTGGGAGGCGATCTTCCTGCCCCGCGGTACACCCGAAGCAATCGTCCAGCGCTGGAATGCGGCGCTCAGGAAGGTATTGGAATCTCCGGAACTGCAGAGGCGGCTGGCTGACTATGGCCTGGAGCCTGTGGGCACCACGCCTCAGCAACTGAAGACCCAGATTGAATCCGATATTGCCAAGTGGGCAAACGTGATCAAGACTGCAAAAATCAATCTGGAGTGACGCAATTGGTGCAGCCCCTGACTCAAACGCCTTCGTCTCCACCCGCGGCGCTGCCAGCCGCGTTGAACCTGGCTGGCCGCCGAGTCGCCGTGACTGGCGCCGCCAACGGCATCGGCCGGGCGACTGCCGGAGTGCTCTCGTGCCTGGGTGCCGAGTTGTTGCTGGTTGACTTCAAGCCGCTGGCCGGGGTCCGGCAGGAACTCGAGGCACAAGGCGCGCGCGTAAGCACGTTGCAGGCGGACATGACAAGTGACGGTTTCATCGCCGAGTTCACCAGTGCCGGCCCGTTCTACGCGCTGGCGCACTGCGCTGCGATCCACATCCATGATGACTGGGCGCTTGCCGATCAGCGTGCGCGCTTTCATCGGGTGATGGATATGAATGTGCGGGTGCCGCTGGAACTGGGCATGGCTGCCATAGAGCAGATGGCCTCAAACGGTGGGGGGCGCATTGTGATGACTGGCTCGGCTGCGGGCCGCAACGGAGGCACCTCTGCGACCACTCCGCCAGACTACGCAGCCTCCAAGGGTGCGGTCCATACGGTGGTGCGCTGGCTATCGCGGCGGGCGGTTTCCCGCTCGGTAATGGTCAATGCCGTGGCGCCGGGTCCCGTGCGCACGGCCATGACTGCACATTCCACGATCAACCACGCGCAGTTGCCGGCCGGCCGCATGGCCGAACCTGAGGAGATAGCTTGGGCAATCGCCTTCCTGTGCAGTCCTGCGGCCTCCTACCTGTCAGGCGCTGTCATTGACGTGAACGGCGGCGCCTTCGTCGGCTAACACTGTTGTATCGGTTCTGCCGCTCAACGACTGATGCGGGCCTTGATGCCCCGGATGCCCTGTGTGCCTCGAATGTCCGGTGAGGCCGAGGCACACATCGCCCTTCACAGGGCGATGTGCCCTCGCGTTCCGGGATAATCGCCACATGAATCCCCTGCTGGCTACCTTGCAGCCCTACCCTTTCGAGCGGCTGCGGCAACTTTTCTCCACCATCACGCCAAACCCGGCCTACCGTGCGATCAGCCTCGGGATTGGCGAGCCGAAGCATCCGACGCCTGCATTCATCAAGCAGGCCATCACGGATTCGCTCGGCGGCCTGGCCGGCTATCCGCCCACTGCCGGTGACCCGAAGCTGCGCGAGGCCTTCACCGGCTGGCTGAACCGGCGCTATGGCCTGGCCATGGACCCTGGCACACAGGTGCTGCCCGTCAATGGCTCGCGCGAGGCGCTTTTTGCATTCACCCAGACCGTCATCGACCCCTCACTGTCCGGTGGGCTGAAACCGGTGGTCATCTGTCCCAATCCGTTCTACCAGATCTACGAAGGCGCGGCCCTGCTGTCCGGCGCCGAGCCCTGGTACGCCCCCAGCGACCCATCCCGCAACTTTGCCGTGGACTGGGACAGCGTACCGGAAAGTGTCTGGGTCCGCACCCAGATGATCTTTGTCTGCTCGCCCGGCAATCCCACGGGTGCCGTGATGCCGCTCGACGAATGGAAAAAACTCTTTGCCCTGAGCGAGCGTTACGGCTTTGTCATTGCCTCTGACGAGTGCTACAGCGAGATCTACTTCCGCGACGAGCCACCGCTGGGCGGGCTGGAGGCGGCAGCCAGGCTTGGCCGGGGCGACTTCCGCAACCTCGTGGCTTTCACAAGCCTGTCCAAGCGCAGCAACGTCCCCGGCATGCGCAGTGGCTTTGTGGCCGGTGACGCAAAGCTCATCAAGCAGTTCCTGCTCTACCGCACCTACCACGGCAGCGCGATGAGCCCGCCGGTGCAGGCCGCAAGCATTGCCGCCTGGAACGACGAGCGGCAGGTGGTGGGCAACCGCGCCATGTACCGTGCCAAGTTCGCCCAGGTGACACCCATGCTCAGTGCCGTCATGGACGTGAAGCTGCCCGATGCGGGTTTTTACCTGTGGGCCAAAGTGCCCGGCAGTGACACGGAGTTCGCCGCCGGGCTGCTGGCTCAATACAATGTGACGGTCTTGCCCGGCAGCTACCTGGCGCGGGAAACCTCGGGCTTCAACCCGGGAGCGCAGCGCATCCGCATGGCCCTTGTGGCCGAAA